>NZ_QHHV01000221.1:0-12598 GCF_003947245.1 Actinoplanes sp. ATCC 53533
CATTCTGATCTCGACGGACCGGACCGCTACGGTCGCCTTCTCGAGGCTCCGTCGGCCGCGAGGCGTGAGGCTCGTGGGAAGCACCTTCCCGACGGGCGCCTGCGCGGGCCTGGTCACGTAGCCCTCTCGCTCCAGCGCCTGGAGCAGCACGTTCATCGACTGCCGTGTCACGAACGCGCCCCGCGCGAGCTCTGAGTTGGACAAGCCCGGTCGTTGCGCCAGCAGCTCGAGGCAGGAGTAGTGCGTCACGCTCATCCCGAGCGGCCGCAGCACCTCCTCCATGGCTGCGCGGAGGGCGCTCGACGCCTCTTTCAGCAGGTAGCCCAGTGACGTCTGCAGGTCGACACCGTCTTGACTCATGTCAGCATTCTGACATAGAGTGGCCCGTGTCAGAAAACTGACATGGAGAGAAGGAGCATCATCATGCCCGCCACCGGCCCCGACTTCATCTCGCTCCAAGCGCGCGACCTCGACGCTTCGCAGGCGTTCTACGAGCAATATCTCGGCCTCGTCCGCTCGCAGGCCGGACCTCCGCACGCCGTCGTCTTCGAGACGAAGCCGATCGCCTTCGCACTCCGCGACGTCGTTCCCGGCACCGACCTCGCATCCGTTGCTCAGCCCGGCATCGGTGCCGCGATCTGGCTCCACGCCACAGACGTCCAGGCCATTCACGATGCTCTCGTCGCCGACGGTCACACCATCGTCTCCGCACCGATCGACGGCCCCTTCGGCCGAACATTCACCTTCGCCGACCCCGACGGCTACCAGGTCACTCTCCACGACCGCAGCTGATCGGCCGAACGCCACCGGACAATCACCGCTCCCAGAAGACCGCGGTGGCACCCGAGGCTCGAGAACACGAACGCGGCATCCCACCTGGAATTGCGCATTCTGTGCAGCACGCTCAGCTGGGCTCCTCCGCCACCGTGAGCTGCTCCGGGGGCGGGGTGGCCTGCTCGACCAGGGCGCGCAGCCCGGCCCGGCGCGCCACCAGCATGATGCGGTCGCCGGCCATGAGCACCCGGCGCGGGTCGGGCGCCCAGTCGATCCACTCGGAGCCGGCCGCCGCCAGGCCGATCACCCGGACGCTCAGCGGCCGGTCGGCCCGGCTCAGCGGCGCCCCGTCCAGCGGCGACCCGGCGTAGACCTGCACGCCGGCCACCAGCAGGGCGTGCCGGTCGACCGGGATCGTGGCGAGCACGTCGCGGTCCAGCATCGCCGCCGCGAACGCGGGCGCGGCCAGCCGGGACACGCTGCGGGAGATGTTGATGTTGAAGGCGGTCTGCACCCGCTGGGCGAAGTCGTCGTCGAAGAGCCGCAGCACCACGCGCAGATCGGGGCGGACCGCCCGCGCGTTCAGCGCCGCCTGCAGGTTGGTGACGTCGTCGGTGGAGACGACCACCAGCGCCTTGCTGGTGGCGATGGAGGCCGCCCGCAGCGTCTCCTCCAGCGCCGCGTCACCGACGATGAACGGCACGCCCAGCTGCTCGGTGGCCTTCGCGCCGCGGGCGTCGGGGTCGCGGTCGATCGCCACCACCTGCAGGCCCAGGTCGACGAGCTGGCGCAGCACCCGGGTGCCGACGTTGCCCAGCCCGACCACCACGATGTGGTCCTCGTGCTGGGCCGCGGCCCTGCCGCTGGACAGGGCCAGCCGGGCGTTCACCATGCCCTCGACCACCGCCGCCGTGATCAGCGGCAGCAGCGCCAGCCCGGCGATCGTGAGCACGAGCTGGGCGGCCTGCGCGACGCCGTCGCGGTCCATCTCCACATCGGACGAGCCGACCACCGTCAGCAGTGTCACGTAGATCGACTTCCAGAAGCCGTTCACCTTGTCGGCGTGCACCAGCACCGCCCCCGACAGCACGGTGATGACCAGGGTGGCGAGCACGGCGATGCCGAGCTTGCGGCTCAGCGCGGCCCGGACCGCCCGGCCCATCACCCGCAACGGGCGGCGGCGCCGGCGGGCGCGCACGAGACGCCGGGCGGCGACCGCCTGACCGGCGGGGCGCCCGGTCGCCTCGGCCAGCACCAGGTCCGTCAGGCGCCACGTCTCCGGGGGTGGCTCCGCCGGCAGGACATCGACGCGCCCGGCGCCGTCCGAGGCGGTCAGCGCGCAGACCACGTCCTGCTGACGGACGTCGGCGCGGCGGGCGACGTACAGGGTGCGGCCGGGGAGCCGGACGTGGGTCGGCGCCACCTCGCCGAGCGAGGCGGCCACGAAGGCGGGGGCGGCCATCGCCGCGTCGGAGAGCACCGCGCAATCGGCGAAGAGGCGGCGGACCCCGTACCCCAGGCCGGTGTTGAACATCCGGATGACCAGCCGCAGGTCCGGCTCGACCGCCTGGGCGCAGAGCGCCGCATGCAGGTTGATCACGTCGTCGGGCATCACCAGGGCCAGCGCGGCCGCGCCGGCGAGCCCGGCGGAGCGGAAGGTGCGCTCGTCGAGGCGGTCGGCGCGGATCACCCGTACGCTGCGCAGAGTGGCCAGATCGGGCACGTCCGCGCGCAGCTTCGCCGGGACGATGACCGTCAGCCGGATCCGGTGGCCGGCGTTGGCCAGTTCCTCGGCGACCGTGTAGACGAGCGCGTCGGCGCCGCAGATCACGAAGTGCGGACGGGCGTCGACGTTGCGCCGCAGCCGCGAGACGAGCGATCGACCGGGCGGTTCGCGGGCGGGTTCGACGGCCATGGCCGCATCGTATCCAGTGGATCACCGCCGCTTGACCCCGTCGCTCCCCGAACCCTCCATGCAGGCCAGTCGTTGCCCTTTCCGAGCGTTTAGTCCTAGTTCATGTGGAGGGTTACCGATGCGCAAGTGGTTCTACGCCGGGGCGGTGGCCGGCGGTTTCCTGCTGCTCGGCGCGGCACCCGCGCAGGCTGACGTGGTCCCGGCGCCGGCCGGCGGGCTTCTCGGCTCGCTGAGCGGCGGCCAGGGTCTCGACGATCAGGGGTTGGGCCTCGACCCGGCCGGCGGGCTGAACCTGGCGAGCCCGCTGGGCGGTTCGCCGCTGATGGACTTCAAGCCCGGGCGGAATTCCGCCGACTTCGACCGGGCCGGCCGCGGGTGTCCTGTCGAAGGACGACGCCCGTACGCGAGCGGCGGACGAACCCGCCGGCCGTAAGCCGGCCCTCGGGTCGGCCCCGGCGGATCTGCCCCTGGCCGGCGGCCTGACCGGCGAATCGGCCGGCCGCGGCGGTGGCCTGCTCGGCGGCGGATCGTCCGGCGGCCGGTCGGGGCAGCCGGCGCAGCGGGATGGCGGGCTGAGCGATCTGATCCCCGCCAACCTGCTCGGTGGCGGGCTGCTCGGTGGCGGGCTCACCCCGGACGGCCGCATGGCGTCGGCCGAGGCGCCCCGCGAGTCGGCGCTGTTCGACGGCGGCGTGCCGCTGCTCGGCGGCCTCGGCGGGTTGCTGCCGGCGAACGAGGTGCCGCGCACGCTGCCGGACACCGACGATGACACCCCCACCGGCATGCCGGCCGGCGGCACCGCCGTCGACCCGGCCCTGGTGGATCCGGCCCCGGTGGATCCGGCTCTTTCGGATCCGGCCGGCCCGCAGACCGGGAGCGGCAAGGGGAAAGGCCAGCCGGTTGACGATCCCCGGCTGCACGAGGAGCCGATCGACGACGAGGCCGCCGGCAAGAAGCGGTCCTTCTCGGCCGGGGGCCGGCCGGTCGCCGGCGAGGACCAGGACTTCCGGTAGACCAGACTTCCGGAAGGACAGCACAGGCCGTGAGCCCGTCCCCGCCCCCATTCATCGCGGGGACGGGCTCACGGCGTGGTGCTAGTTGACCGCGCCGATCGAGACGGTGCCGCGGCCGACGACCGCGCCCTCGTCCGTGACCAGCGTCATCTCACCGAACAGGCTGCGGCCTGCCTCGGGCACCGCCACGGCGGTCACCGAGCCGGTGACCGGCGCCGAGGCACCGTTCGCCAGGTTCAGCACCGTGGCCGGCACCGTCGTCGCACCCAGCGCGGGGCTGATGAACACGTCCCGGTAGTCGTACAGCGTGGTGCCCGAGGGCACCGCGTAGCCGTCCACCACGACCCGGTACGTGCCGGCGGCCGGGTTCGGGATCGAAACCGCCTCCTCCGAGTCACCGTCCGCCGCGATGCCGACCCGGACCGCTCCGAGGAACACCGCCAGGTCCAGGTCCGCCGCGCCGTCGCTGACGTTGCCGATCGCCACGTCGAGCCGCGCCGCACCCGCGGGCACGACCACCGAGTACTCCTGGGTCGCGCCGTTCTCGATCGTCGGCCGCGCGGACTTCGCGCTGCCGAGCGGGCCGCCGGTGGCGGTGAGCCGCAGCGGACCGAAGTTGTTCTTGACGGTCCAGGTGACCGGCGTGGCCACACCGGCCGTGACGCTGGGCAGCTCGACCGTCGCCGGCTCCACCGTGACGCCCTGCACCTTGGCAGTCAGCTCGTACGGGTTACGCAACGACGGCGACGTGCGCCGCGACTCCACCTCGAGCTCCCAGACACCGGGCATCGGGTTCTCGTACGCCCGCTCCTGCGGCTTGCAGGCGGCGGCGTCCGAGAAGTTGGTGTAGCAGGCCAGGCTGGACGTGCTCTCGACCGGCACACCCCACGGGTTGATCGCGATCCAGCGCGTCTGCGAGCCGGTCGCGATCCCGGAGAGGTCGACCTGCAGCGCGGTCGCGCCCTCCGGCACGGTGACGAAGTACGAGTTCGACGAGTTGCGCTCGACCGAGTCCTCGGCGACCATCGCGAACGCCGGCTTCTTCGGCACGACGCTCGTGACGACCGTGTTGAGCACCTCGAAGTCGGTGACCGACGTCTTCGGGTCGTCCACCTTGAGGATGGCGCTGTTCAGGCCCTCCTCCGGCGTCACCGTCACGGAGATGTTGACGGCCTTGTTCAGCGGCAGGGAGAGGGACGACTGCGAGCGGAACGAGCCCTTGTCGCCGACCCAGGAGAGCCGGTGCGTGACCGCCGCCTTCGGGCCCGACGTACGGGTGACCTTGACGGTGAGGGTCTTGGACTGACCCGCCTTGAGGCCGCCCGAGCCGCTCGCGCACCGGTTGAAGATGCCCTGACCCTGGTTCGGCGTGGCGAAGCCGGCCGAGAACGGGGTGCAGACCGGCGCCGAGGAGGTGTAGGTGCGCGTCTCGACGGTCTTGGCCAGCAGCGACCAGGTCCCGTTGACGTCCATCATGCCGTTGCCCTGCCCGGCGACCGAGGTGTTCTTGATCGGCTCGGCGGCGGTGTAGAGCGCCCGGCGCAGCTGGGCCGGGGTGACGTCCAGGTCGGTCGCCTTGGCGGCCGACAGCAGCAGCGCGGCGCCACCGGCTGCCTGCGGAGAGGCCATCGACGTGCCGTTCGCGTGGTAGTAGCCGATCGGCAGGGTGTAGCCGGCCTCCGGGATGCCCGGCTCCTCGATCCAGGTGTTGATCGTGGAGATCGCCGAACCGGGTGCGGCGAGGTTCGGCTTGAAGCCGCCGTCTTCCCGCGGGCCGCGGGAGGAGAAGTTGAACAGCGCGTTCTCCTTCTTCACCACGGAGCCGTAGTTGGACAGCCAGGTGTCCTTGCTGACGCTGGCCGCCACGCTGACGACGTCGGAGGCCACCGACGGGTCACCGATCGTGTTCACCCCGGGACCGGAGTTGCCGGCCGAGATGAACATCTGGACGCCGTAGTCCTTGATCAGCTTGTTGTACAGATCGGAGCGGGCGTTGTTGCCGTCGTTCAGCGCGGGCAGGCCGCCGATCGACATGTTCACGACGTCGACGTGCCGGTTGACGACCAGGTCGACCATGCCGGTGGTCAGCGCCGCGGCGGTGCAGCCGCCGCCCCAGGAGCAGGCCCGCGAGGAGACGATCTTGGCGCCCGGCGCCTGGCCGTCGAAGTTGCGGTTGCCGAGCATGTCGTTGGCGGCGGTGATGCCGGCGACGTGGGTGCCGTGCAGGTCCTCGGGGATGCCGATGTTGACGTAGTCGGTCAGGCCCGGCAGGCCGGCCGCCGACGCGTCGACATCCTCGCGGTACTCGACGACGAACGGCATGCTCTCGACGACCGGGGTGGCCGGCTTGTCGATGCCGAAGTGGCCGACGTCGAACTTCTCCCGGTACGGCCGCATCACGGCGTCGTCGGTGAAGTCGCGGTTCTGGTTGACGTCCACCCGAATGTCGTGGGTGTCGGCGTTGTAGAGGATGCCGAACACGTCGGTGGTGTCGCCGTCGCGGTTGACGTCACCCGCGGGGGCGCTGGCGGCGGTGATCGCCTCGGTGAAGCGGTTGATCTTCCAGGTGCCCGTGGGCGCCGTCCAGGTCGCGCCGAGGTAGGTGAAGGTCGGGCCGGTCACCTGGGTGGCCATCGCCCGCCAGGTGGCGTCGCCCTCGAACACCGGGTCGGTCGCGGTCACCCAGTCGACGATCTTGCGCTCGCCGGTGGTGGTCTGCTTCAGCGCCGGGTGGTCCAGGTCGACCCCGGAGTCCATGATGCCGATCGTGACCCCGCGCCCGTCCCAGGTCGGGTGCTTCTTCTTGAACGCGACGGAGCCGATCTCCTCCGTCGGCATGTACGGGTTCGCGGCCGGCGTCTTGGCATCCGGCCCGGAGAGCGTGGCGCCCTGGGCGGAACCCTTGGCACCGCCCGTCTGGTCGGGCCCGGGAAGCTGGATCTTCTCGTCGAGGTCCACAGCGGACACGCCGGCGAGCTTCGCGGTCTTGACCACCTTGGCGGTCGGCACCGAGGCCAGCACGTAGCCGACCTTGTCGTAGCGCTGGGAGACCGTGCCGCCGAGCTTCTTGACCTCGGCCGCGACGTCGGACGCCTGGCCCGTCTCGGTCGAGATGATCAGGGTGACAGCCTGGGCGCCACTGCTCTCCGCCTGGGCGAGCAGCTCGGCGTCGTGCGAGTCCAGCTCGTCGGTCGGTGCGTTCTTGGGGGTGGCCGGGTCCGCCACCGGTGCCGGGGCGGGGGGCTGGACGGGCGCCGCGTTGGCGGGCGCTGGGCCGCTCAATGCTGCCGCACCGGCGACCATGCCCGAGGCGAGCAGTGCGGTCAGCGCGCGCCGGCCCCGAGAAGATTGTTGTCTCACGTACGGGTCCTCCGAGGAGATGGGCGCTCGGGGGTGCGAGCGCCTCTCCGCGGATCGTGGGGTTCACTCGCGTCGATGTCACTACGGGCGGACTCTTTGTAACGAGGACGTGATATTCAATGATGCGCATGGAATGCGGATATCTACCGGAAGATTTGCCGACCGGGACCCGTTGTACCGCAAGACATCCCGCATCAACCCGGACTACCGGGACGGATGATCATCGTGGCGACATTCCCCCCACCTTGGCCAGGGCGAGCAGTTCATCGACGGACCACTGGTCGTAGACATGGCGCCCGTATTTGTGGGCGACGATCGCACCGTCCGGGGCGATGAGGAAGTCCGCCGGCAGGCCCGTGCGACCACCGCCGGGATTGACCGCCGGGCTGCGCTCCCGGCGCCGCGCGACCGCCACCGAACTGCGCAGCACGGCCCGCAGGATCGGCAGCCAGGCCCGCGGGTCGAGCAACGCCCGCGGCGAGGCGCCGACGCCGAACTCGGCGTAGAGCAGCTTCCGCGGATCGGCGATCACCGGAAACGGGAAGTCCGCCGTGTGCTCCCGCAGCAGCGCAGCCGTCGAGTGGAAGACCAGCACCTCGCGGATGCCGGCCGCCTCGATCTCGGCGCGGCGCAGCGTCAGGGAACGCACGTGCAGGTTGCACACCGGGCAGCCGGCGAAACGGCGGAACTGCAGGTGGACCAGGTGATCGGGATCCGGCACGGGCACCGGCGGGCCATCGACGGAAACGAGGTCACGAGCACTGACCGAGCGCACGGGGCCGACCCTTCGTAGGTGTACGGCATATACCTATCCATCGTAGGTGTATGCCGTACGCTGTCAAGTGATGCCGCGCCCCCGATCCGTCAGCCCCGCCCGCCTCGCCGCGGCGGCCCTGGCCGTCATCGACCGCGACGGTCTCGCCGGCCTCTCCATGCGCGCGGTCGCCGCGGAGCTGGGGCTGACCACGATGGCCGTCTACCGCTACGTCGCCGACCGCGACGAGCTCGAGGCCCTGGTCGTCGAGGAAGTGCTCCGCACGCTGGATTCCGCCCCGCCGGCGGCACAGCCCTTCACCGAGCAGCTCAGGATCCTGGTGGAACGGGTCCGCGCCACGGTCGGCCGGCACCCGGGCGTGGTGCCGCTGCTGGTCAGCCACCGGCACCGGTCGGCGGGTGTGCTGCGCTGGTCCGAGACGGTCGTCGGCATCCTGCACGCGGCCGGCTTCGACGGCACCCGGCGGGTGATCGCCCTGCGCGGGCTGCTCAGCTACGTCATCGGCGCGCTGCAGCTGGAGCACCTGGGCCCGCTCGCCGGCCCGGGCACGGCGACGATCGCCGCCCTGGCCGACTTCCCCCGGCTCGCGGAGACCGGACGGGAGGCCGGCGCCGTCGCCCCCGACGACGAGTTCGCCGGGGGCCTGGCCATCGTGCTGCGCGGGCTATCCGGCTGAGCCGATCCGATCCGGGACCCGGCGCCCGACGCCCACCGTGATCGCCACCAGCACCACCAGCAGGCCCGCGATCGTATACACCGGCTCGGGGCTGAAGGGCGCCAGCAACGCCAGCACCGCCACCGCCGGGTACGCCACCACCAGCGATCCCTGCTGATGCGGGCGGATGTGCAGCAGCCAGACGAAGAACAGGTAGAGCGCCACCGGGACGGCGAGCGCGTAACCGGCCGTGACGCCGGAGATGTGCGCGTGGTGGGTGGCGTAGTCGACCGCCACCGCGATGCCCACGCCGGCCGCCGCCGCCGACGCGAAGATGAAGTAGTGGCCGTAGCCCCACAGAATTCCGGCCCGCAACGAGGTCAGCAGGCCGTGCGCCGAACGGTCGAAGTAGAGCCACCACAGCGCGAAGACCACGACCAGCCCGGCGACCGCGATCGACACCAGGTCGGCGACGTACTCGCCGGAGTCCAGGCCAGTGCGGATCGCGATCGTCGCCGCCGACACCGACTCGCCCAGCATGATGATCGTGAAGAGGCCGTAGCGTTCGGCGATGTGGTGCGGGTGCCAGGTGGTCGGGCCGCCCGGTGCCCGTTCGGCGATGAGCGGCACCAGCAACTCGGCGACGACGAGCGCCAGGAACGACGGCGTGCCCCAGACCTCCGGCAAAGCCAGCCTGGCCAGCCAGAGGGCCTGCACGATGGTGATGCCGGCGGCGTAGCGCAGCGCGGTGGCCCGGCGCTGCGGGTCGGCGCGGGCCGCCCGCAGCCACTGCACCACCATCGCCAGGCGCATGATCACATAGCCGATCGTGATACCCAGGTAGTCGCCGCCGTCGAACGCCGACGCGACGCCCGCGGCCAGCACCAGCGCCCCGGCGATCTGCACGAACGAGGTGATCCGGTAGACGTCGTCGTCGGTGTCGTACGCCGAGGCGAACCAGGTGAAGTTCATCCACGCCCACCAGATGGCGAAGAAGATCATCAGATAGCTGGTGACGCCGTCCCAGACGTGATCGGCGGAGATGGCGTGATGCAGCGGCACGGCGGCCTGCGCGACGGCGACCACGAAACACAGGTCGAAGAAGAGCTCGAGCGGGGTGGCGACCCGGTGGTTCTCGTCGGCCGAGCGCGCCCGCATCGGGGTGAGCCAGCCCCGGCGGGATCCGGTGAACGTCATGACGGCTGATCCCCCACGGTCAGATCCCAGTTGAGCAGCACGAACGGCGACTCCTCGGTGGCGCCGGCCCGGCGGTAGGTGGCCTGCGCGGCCGCGTTGTCGACCTCGGTGCCGACCCACATGCCGTAGCAGCCACGCTCGCGGGCGATGTCGGCCAGCGCCCGCACCAGCGCGGTGCCCACACCCTGCAGCCGGGCCACGGGCGCGACGCCGAGTTCGTAGACGAACATCTCCGTACCCTTGTCCGGATGGGTCATCTCCACCCCGGAGATCATGCCGACCGCGCGGTCGCCGGCATAGGCGAAAAGCAGATGATGGTCCGGCCGGGCGAGGAACCGCTCGGTCGCGGCCGCCAGCGGCGGCCCGTCGAAGAGATCAGCGGCAAGGTGTACGGCCGCAGCGTCCGCGACCCGCTCGATGCGCATGGCGCCACCCTAGGGGCAGCCGCGGGAATTGCTTTGCGAAGGTGTTGGAGCCCCCGGTCGGAATCGAACCGACGACATCCTGTTTACAAGACAGGTGCTCTAGCCAACTGAGCTACAGGGGCGCGGTCAACAGCATACCGGTAGACCGTTTGACGGGCCGAAACGCCCTTTACCGGGCGTCGACCTTGGCAGTACGTGAAAAAAGCCTTACGGTGGCGGACGTGTGGTTCACCACACCAGTTCCTCCCACTCGGATCGTCCGGCACGTTCCTGCCGGTGGAAAGGAAGTCGATTCACCATGGCTACGGTCACGTACGACAAGGCGTCCCGGATCTATCCCGGACAGGAGCGCCCCGCGGTCAACGAGCTCAACCTCGAGATCGGCGACGGCGAGTTCCTGGTCCTGGTCGGCCCCTCCGGCTGCGGCAAGTCCACCAGCCTGCGGATGCTCGCCGGCCTCGAGGATGTCGACCGCGGTCGCATCCTCATCCAGGGCAAGGACGTCACGAACCTTCCCCCGAAGTCCCGTGACATCGCGATGGTCTTCCAGAACTACGCCCTCTACCCGCACATGTCGGTGTACGAGAACATGGCGTTCGCCCTGAAGCTGCGCAAGACCCCGAAGACGGAGATCGACCGCCGGGTCAAGGAAGCCGCCGCGCTGCTGCAGCTCGACGAATACCTCAGCCGCAAGCCGAAGGCGCTCTCCGGCGGCCAGCGCCAGCGTGTCGCCATGGGCCGCGCGATCGTGCGTGAGCCGCAGGTCTTCCTCATGGACGAGCCGCTGTCGAACCTCGACGCCAAGCTCCGCGTCCAGACCCGCTCGCAGATCGCGACGCTGCAGGCCAAGCTCGGCATCACCACCGTCTACGTGACCCACGACCAGGTCGAGGCCATGACGATGGGCCACCGGGTGGCGGTCATGCTCGACGGCGTGCTGCAGCAGTGCGACACCCCGCGGGAGCTCTACGACAAGCCGGGCAACGTCTTCGTCGCCGGCTTCATCGGCTCCCCGGCCATGAACATCAAGACCGTCGGGCTGATCGAGGGCGGCGCGAGCTTCGCCGAGCTGGCGGTGCCGCTGTCCCGCGAGACGGTCGCGGCAGCCCAGGGCAACGGCAAGGTGACCATCGGCTTCCGCCCCGAGGCGACCGACCTGGTCTCCCCGACCGAGGGTGGCCTGCCGATCGTCGTCGACCTGGTCGAGGACCTCGGCTCGGACGCCAACGTCTACGGCCACGCGGCCCTCGACGGCGGCCAGGAGCGGTTCGTCGTCCGCACCGACCGGCGCAACATGCCGACCATGGGCGAGACCGTGTTCATCAAGCCGCAGGCCGAGCAGGTGCACGTCTTCAACGCCACCTCGGGCGAGCGCATCTGAATCGAGTAGTCAGCAACGGGCGGCTCCCTGCGGGGGCCGCCCGTTCTGCTTCCCTACTCCCGCTCTGCTTCCCTACTCCCGCTCTGCTTCCCTACTCCGCTTCGGGCCGGCTGGCCGCTCGGCTATTCGGCGAAGCGCTGGATGACGAAGTCCTCGTCGGCGACGCAGGCCAGGTGGGTGGTGTCCCACGCGCAGGCCGCGGAGCGGATGCCGGCCAGCGGGCCGAGCTGGACCGCATCATCGCCGAGATGCTCGCCGGCCAGCGCCGGGTCGCTCGCCGAACCCGACAGCGCCTTGGAGAACTGCAGCGTGTTGCCGCCGTCGAGGCGGCCGGCGACGCCGGCGCGGGTCCACGAGACTCGGCCCTTGGCGTCGAGCAGGCTCACCTGCACGGGTGATGTGTTCTGGCTGGCCAGCACGGCCTGTCCGACCGGGACGAGATCGTCGACGTCCGCGACGGCGCGCCGCCACACAACCCCGCCCTTGGCCGCGTCGATCGCGACGACCTGCGCGGACTTGGCGGCGTACCCGGTGGTCTCGACCAGGCAGATCCGGTCGGCCCCGCAGGGAGTCAGGTGGTCGAGCTGGGTGTTCGCCGCCGGCGTGTAGAGCACCCTCGGCTCGAGCTTGTCGAGGTCGTAGGCGAAGAGCCGGCGGGCGTCCGCGGACTCGGCCACGATCAGCCGGCCGTTGTGCGCGATGATCTTGTCGTTGGTGTCGGCCACGCTCTGCCGCGGACCGGCGACCACCTTGCCGGTGTCCGCGTCGATGACCCGGGCCGACTCGTCGGCACCGATCTGCACGATCCGCTGGTCGTCGTCGAACGGCTCGGCGAACGCGTCGCCGCCGATCGTGGCCGGACCGGCGAAATCCTCCTCGGTCGTGACGGCGACGACATGGGTGGTGGTCTGGCCGGACTCGGTCTTGGGATTCTTCTCATCCCAGCGACCCTTGCCGGTGCGCACATCGAGCCCGACCAGCCGGCCCTCCCTGCGGTCGACCAGCACCACCTTGTCGCCCGCGAACAGCACGCTGTCGTTGGCGTCCATCGTGCGCTCCCAGAGTTTCTTGCCGTCGCCCGGATCGAGCAGCACGATCCGCCA
>NZ_QHHV01000222.1:0-56467 GCF_003947245.1 Actinoplanes sp. ATCC 53533
GGCCGTCGCGCCGTACATCGACATCGTCAGCGGGACCGCGGACGTCGAGGAGATCCACGACAGCACCGGGCTGACCGACTTCACGCTCGCGTTCGTGCTGGCCGACGACTCCGGCACCTGCACACCGTCCTGGGGCGGCACCAGGGCGCTGGATGATCGCGCGATCCAGGCCGAGATCGGCAAGATCGAGGGTTTCGGCGGCACGGTCACCGTGTCCACCGGCGGCGCCGACGGCAGCTATCTCGAAAAGGTCTGCTCGGCGGGCCAGCTCGCCGGCGCCTACGCGACGGCGCTGGACGCCGCCGGGAGCAACCACCTGGACGTCGACATCGAGAAGGCGATCAGCACCGGCACGGTCATCGCCGCGCTGTCCGCCCTCCAGGCGGACCGGGGTGCCGCGATCACCCTGACCGTTCCGGTCGACGGTGTCGAGATCGGGCTTCCCGAGGCGAGCGCCGGCCTGCTGCGCGCCGCGGAGCAGGCCGGCCTGGAGGTCACCATCAACGCGATGACCATGAACTTCGACGCCGACGGCGACTGGGGCGAGGCGATGACCGCCGCCGCCGAGACGGTCCACGCCGACCTCGCGGCCATCTGGACCGACCGCAGCGACCGGCAGATCTACGCCATGCTCGGGCTCACCCCGATGATCGGCGTCAACGACACCGGTCCGGTCACGACCGCGGCCGACGCCCGCACCGTGCTCGCCTACGCCGAGCGGACGGGCCTCGGCTTTCTCCGGTTCTGGTCGGTCAACCGGGACAACGGCGACTGTGCCGCCGGCAGACTCAGCAGCACCTGCAGCGGGATCGACCAGCGGGACCATGCCTTCACCAGAATCTTCGCCGGCTACCGGCGATGAGTTCGGGTGCCCGATGTGAGCCGCCGCGGTCACCGGGGGCCCGCGGGTAGGGCCGGCGGGCCCGCCTGGCCCGGCGGCCCTCCCTGGCCCGGCGGGAACGGCCGGTCCGCCACCCCCGGTGGCACCGCCAGAGGCCCGGAACCGGCTGCCGAAGCCGAAGGCGACGCTGACGCCGACGGTGCCGCCGACGCCGAGGCCGACGGTGCCGCCGAAGCGGTGGCGGCGGCGGTCGGCGAGACTGTCGCCTTGGTGGTGAGTTCCGCCTCCGGGGCCTGCACGACGCTGGTCACCACCACGCCGAGATAGAGGGCCGCGGCCAGCGTGGCGATTCCCCCGGAGATCGCGAGGATCTTTCCGCGTCGACCTGTGGAATCGACGAACACCTTACTTTCGTCGGATTCTTTCGGTGTGGTCGATGCGTAGAGCATGGTGATGGTCCCCTCCGTCCCAATCGCCGGACTCGGGGTCCGCTGGATCCGGAAGGTATTGATCGAACTTAGGTGAAACCTGTGTGGACACCCAGCGGACCCTGTGCGGGAAACAACTCCGGAGGGTGACTAAAAGGTGACGAGGCCCGGGGATATGGCCAATCCCCGGGCCTCTGGATACCACCGAATTGCACACACCAGCACGTTTAAGAGCCCGGATCAGTCATCACGACATCGGGTTTTGCCTTTAAACTACCGCCGCTCGAAGCGCGGCGGACCGGACTTGAACCGGCATCCGCTGTCCTCGTCCGGGCCCGGTCGAGAAGGTGATCGGTGGTGAATGCTGACATTGGAGCGAGAATCTGAGTCTCATACCGGCTGCCTCTGCCAGTTGGGCTACCCGCGCCCGGAGGGTGCGCGGGGCGGGACTCGAACCCGCACTGTGACCGGTGGATTCAGCTTCAGCCTCAGCTGTCAGCTTCGCGCCGAGTCACCTCGGCGCACCCCCGCGCTCCCACGGGGGAATCGGTGACGGCTACCCGAACAGGTAGCCGAAGACGGCCGCGCCGACCCGCTGGTCGGCCACCTCGGCGCCGTTGGCCTCCTCGCGCGCGAACTTGACCGCGGTCTGCAGCGCCAGCACCCGGTCGAGGATCTCGTTGACCCGCTTGGCCGGCAGCGCGCCGGAGAACTTCACGGTCGTCCAGTATCCGACGGTGATGTCCTCGTAGTACACCTCGACCTGCGCCGGGTGCTTCTCGGTGGCCTCGGCCTTGACGTGGTTGCGCGGCACCTTCTTGGTGCGGTTGGTGCGCACCGGCTCGGTGCGCCAGCTGTCCGTGGAGTCGTCGCGCAGCCAGGACTCGGCCGCGTCGAGCACCGGCAACTTCTTCACGAACGTGTGCATGTCGACCAACTGCTTCTCGAGGAACAGCAGATAGGTCACCGGCACCTGGGCCGCGATCGTCCGCCCGTCCACCACGACGTCGGCGCGGGCCACGCAATTCGTCCAGTCCTTCGTCGCGGTGACATCGAACAGCCGGGTCAGCACGCCGGCGACGTCCCGCAGGATGTCCTCGGCCTTGATCTGCACCCGCGTCGACTCGGCGGGCAACTGCTCGCCCTCCTCGTCCTTCGGCTGGTAAACGCGGGAGATGCCGGCGAGCGGCCCGGTCTTCTGCACGGCGTGATGGGCGTCGCTCAGGTCGGCGAACGCCTTACTCTTGACGCCCTTCTCCACGGCGATGATCTGGTTCAGCTTCGGCACGATCTCCCCTTTCAGCGCGACGAAACGTATCACCGCCGATCCCGGATATCGACCCGTTTTGCCGGCCGCCGGTCGACGGAAGGGCTATCCCTCGAACTCCTCCGCGATCCGCGCGTGCGGACCGTCGAGCCAATATGCGGTGATCACCGACGAATGCGACGGGCCATCGAGCCGGATCACGATGAGCGTGTCGCTGCGCCGGGTATAGCTGGCCACATAACCGGCGATCGGATCGGCGTCCAGGGCGTCGACCCGGGTGGCGGAGAACGCCACGATCGCCGTGCCGCCGTCCGCCGAGATCTCGTACTCTTCCTGCTCCTCCGGCACCGCCGGCGCCGATGCGCTGGGACGCGCCGACGGTGACGCCGACACCTTCGGCTTGGCCCGTTTGGTGGCGGTCGGCTTTGCCCGGGCGGACACCGACCTCGAGGGTTTCGGCTGCTTCGAGCCGGGCGACGACGACGGCGGCGGCGTCACCTCGGCGACGCCGAGGTGGACCTCGGTGTACCGCCGGTTGACGTCGATGGCCACCGGGGCCTCGGCGGTGAGGGCCGGCGCCAGGCCGACCCGCACCCCGAACCAGGAGACAGTGACGGCGAGCGCGGCGGCCGCCATCCAAGCAGCGACATATTTGCAGCTACGGAGCATGATCAAAGTCTCCCTCGGGGTTGTATCTTCGTGACCATGCCGCAGGTGCTGGTGATCGAGGACGATCGGGATGTACGGGAAGCGGTCGGCCGGTTACTGACGGCGAGCGGTCATGAGGTGCGGCTGTGTGGTGCCGCGCTCGACGGCCTCCATGAGGTGGGAACGTGGCAGCCGGACGTCGTCGTGCTCGATCTCGGGCTGCCCGATCTCGACGGCACCGCGGTGCTGCGCCGGATCCGGGCCACGTCGCTGGTGCCGATCCTGGTCGCCACCGCCCGGGATCAGGAGAGCGAGATGATCCGGCTGCTCCGGGCCGGCGCGGACGACTACGTGGTGAAGCCGTACTCGGCAGAGCAGATCGAGGCCCGCATCGCGGCGTTGCTGCGCCGGGGCGCGGGGACGGTCACCGCCGAGCTGGTCGTCGGCGGCCTGGTCGTCGACCGGCGGGCGCGCACGGCGACCCTCGACGGCGTGCCGCTGAGCCTGTCGCGGCGCGAGTTCGACCTGCTGGCCTACCTGGCGAGGCAGGCCGGCACGGTGGTCACCCGGCGGCAGCTGCTGCAGGACGTGTGGCCGTCGGAGAGCCACTCGGCCGAGACGGTGGACGTGCACATCACCTGGTTGCGCCGCAAGCTCGGGGAACGCGCCGCGGCGCCCCGCTACCTGCACACCGTACGCGGGGTCGGTGTCCGGCTCTCGCCGCCCGGGGAAGCCGGCGCCTGACGGGTCAGAGCCGGACATGGGTGCCACCCAGCCGGTTCCAGATCCGCCACCGCGGGATCGGCCGGGCCGCCGGCTGCGGCTCCTCCGCGAGCCCGAGGGTCAGCACCACCCTGGCGCCGCCCAGCTCACCGCGATC
Source organism: Actinoplanes sp. ATCC 53533 (assembly GCF_003947245.1). Lineage (NCBI taxonomy): Bacteria > Bacillati > Actinomycetota > Actinomycetes > Micromonosporales > Micromonosporaceae > Actinoplanes > Actinoplanes sp. ATCC 53533. The sequence continues at coordinate 4,065 of NZ_QHHV01000222.1, forward strand.
GATGTCGAGACCCCCGCCGGTCTCCTCGGCCAGCCGGCGGGCGATGTCGAGGCCCAGGCCGGTGGAGTCGGCGTCGCTGGCGCCCCGCCGCAGGGCCGCCGCCGGATCGGCGAACCCCGGGCCGGCGTCCTCGATCGTGACCGCCGCACCCCGCGGGCTCCGCTGGACCGTGACCCGGCAGGCGGCCGACTCCGCGGTGTGGTGGAAGACGTTGCCGAGCAGGACGTCGAGGGCCTCCGTCACGAGCGACGTCGCCGCCGGGACCATGACCGGCCCGGCCGGCATCTCGCCGACCTGCCATGGCCGCTCCTGGTCCTCGGCGAGGGCGCCCCAGAACGCCGCCCGGTCGGCGACGACCTCACCCAGGTCGCAGCGGAGCTTGGGCCGGGACGCCAGCGGCCGGCCGGCCTCGACGATCACCGCGTTGATCTCCTGCTCCAGGCGACCGACCACGTGCAGCTGGCGGTCCCGGTCCTCGCCCGGTGGCAGCGCCTCGGCGTTCAGCCGTACGGCGGTCAGCGGCACCCTGAGCCGGTGCGACAGGTTCGCGGCGAGCGCCCGCTCGGCCGCCAGGAACTCGAGGAACTGGTCGGCGAGGCCGTTGAGCGCCGCGCCCACCTCCTCGATCTCCGGCGGCCCGCTCGGCTGGGCGCGGGCGTGCAGCCGGCCCGAGCTGAGGCTGGCCGCGGTGCGGGCCAGGTCGCGGGAGGAGCGCACCACCCGGGCGGCGAGCCGGTCCGCGAGCAGGGTGCAGAGCGCGATCAGCACCATCGCCTCCCCGATGAGCACCAGCCAGGCCTTGCCCACACCGGCCCGCAGGGCGGCCGTCGGCACGGACACCTCGATGACGGCGACCTGGCCCTGCGGCAGCGCCACCGCCCGCAGGTAGGCGAGACCACCGGAAACCTCGACCCGGGTGGCGGTCTGTCGCTGCCGGACCCGGTCGATGTCGGTGGCCGGGACGTTCGAGAAGCCCACCGTCCCCAGGGCCGGCAGATGCGCGGCCAGCCGCCCGTCCTGCCCCGCCCGGGTGCTCATGATCGAGTTGAGGACGAGCTCCCGGTCGGTGGCCACCACGACGACCGCGGACAGGCCCAGCGCCTGCCGTTCCGCCTCGCGCAGCGCGTTGTCCTCGGCCGCGCTGCCGACCAGCAGGCCCAGCGGGATGACGAAGGCGAGCGCCACCAGCGTCGTCACCGCCAGGGCGACCAGCACATAACTACGTCTCATGGGGTGGCGCCCGTCGGTTGGTGGATCGGGTGCAAGACCATAACGGCCCGGGTCCTCCCGGTAAAGCGAGAGCGGTACCGCCCCGGGGGCGGTCGGGGCGGTACCGCTCTCACCGTGGGCTCGACAGGCTCAGAAGGTCAGGGCCCACGAGTTCAGCACACCGGTGTCGCCGGTGTACCGGTCGCGGACCCGGAGCTTCCAGGTGCCCGCGGCCCGCTCCGCGGCGGCGTCCACCGCGAAGCTGCCCTTGACGCCGTCGGCCGAGTCCAGCCGGCTCGACGACTTGATCCGGTAGACGGAACCGTCCGGAGCGACCAGGTCGATCTGGAGGTCGCCGCGGAAACTGTGGGTGATGTCGACGTCGACCTTCAGCGTCTTCGGCGCGGAGCCGGTGAGCCGCACGGTGATCGGGGACTCGACGATCGTGCTGTCCGCGATGTCGAAGTCCGCCGGGTTCTCCAGCCGGGTGCCGCCGGGCGGCGGGGTCGTCGGCTGGGGCGTCGGCGGGGTCGTCGGCGGGGTGGTGGGCTGGGTCGTCGGCTGGGTCGTCGTCGCCGTCACCCCGGTCAGCTTCCATGCCGCGACCGCGGCCGCGTCGGTGTGCGTGTCCAGGGCAGCCTCGTTGACGTTGGCCAGGGTGTCGCACGCCTTGTGGTAACAGGAGTCGAACGGCTGCCCGGCCTTCCCGCCCCACTTGGCCGCCTGGGCCGCGCTCATCGTCGGCGCCAGGCTCAGCGTGGCCGTACCGCCGGTCGGGATGCCCGCCGCCAGGAACGAGGCGTGGTCGGAGCGGCCGTCGATGTCGACGCCCTCGGGCTGCACGTTCTCGGCCGCGAAGCCGGCCCGCAGGGCATCCGCGACGAAGCCGCCCCTGCTGTCGTCGTTGTAGACGAAGTACCCGGCGTTGGGCGATCCGGTCATGTCGAAGTTGAGATACGCGTCGAGCTTCGCCTTCTGCGCCGCGCTCAGCGCCGCGACGTAGCTCTTCGAGCCGACCAGGCCCTCCTCCTCGGCGTCCCACCAGCCGAACCGGATCGCCTTGGCGCCGTTCGCGCCGCTGGCCGCATAGTCCAGCGCGATCTGCAGGATCCCCGCGGAGCCACTGCCGTTGTCGTTGATGCCCGGCCCTTCCGCGACGCTGTCCAGGTGGGCGCCGAGCATGACCACGTGGTTCTGGTCGCCGCGGCCGGGGAGATCGGCGATCAGGTTCCTGCCGGTGATGCCCTGCCGGGTGAACTGCTGGACGCGGGTGGTGTATCCGGCGGCGTCCAGCTTTCCCTTGACGTAGTCGAGCGAGGCCTGGAAACCGGCCGTGCCGTTGGCCCGGGTGCCGCCGTTCGCCTTCGCGATCCGGTCGAACTCGGTCAGGTGGGCCTTGACCTTCGCCCGGTCGATGTCCGGGATGCCCGGCTGGGTGGTGGGTGCCGACGTCGCCGAGGGGGCCGGCGACGGGGCCGACGACCTGGACGGGGCCGGGGCCGGAGTTGAGGTGGCGGTGCACGTCGGGTCCTGCCTCGACGGCACGCTCACCGCGTTCCACGCCGCCCGCACGGCGTCGAACTCGGTGCAGCTGCCCGGGTGCAGCTCGACGGCGGCCTCCAGGGTCGCCTTGCGCACCTTGCTGTACGTCCAGCCGGACGTCTTGCGCAGCAGGGCGTGATAGAAGATGTCGCCCGCCGCCCAGATGCCGACGCCCTTGACCGTGCTGTTGTCGCAGGTCGGGCTGGCCGGGCCGGACGCCGGCCGGGAGCCCTCCGCGGTCAGGTAGAACCAGTGGTTGAGCGGGCCGGCGGCCGAGTGCACCTCGGTGTTCGGGATGGCCGACGACCAGCAGTTCGGGTCGCCGACCTGGGACGGGTCGACCATGTTGCGGATCGGACCGCTGCCGGCCAGGTCGACCTCCTCGCCGACCAGGTAGTCGGCCGGGTTGCTCGGGTTGGCCGCGAAATGCTCCGCCAGGGCGCCGAAGATGTCGCCGGTGCCCTCGTTGAGGCCGCCGGTCTCGTTCGAGGTGCCGCTGTTTCCGCCCGGGGTGTGGCAGAAGACCCCGTGCCCCAGCTCGTGCGCCACCACGTCGATGGAGTTGATCTGCTGGGAGTTGTCGCTCGTGTGGCCGTACTTGGTCTCGTCGGCGCCGGCGCTGCTGGTCGCGGCGCAGCTGTAGTACGCGTTGACGTCATCGAGGCCGACGAACATGGTGGCCGTGCCGCCCCGGTCGTCGATGCCGTCGCGGCCGAACTTCGCCTTGAGCATGTCCCACATCGCGGCCCCGGCGTACTGGGTGTCCACCGCGGCGGTGGTCCGGTCCGTTCCGCTGCCGTTGCCCCACGCGTCGTCGGCGTCGGTGAAGCCCCGGCCGGTGCCGTCGTCGAGGGTGCGCATCCCACCGCGCGAGGTGTCGCGCAGCTCGAATTGGCTGCCGCTCCGGGTGGTGCCGATCCGCACACGGCCGTTGTAGTGGCCTTCGCCGGTCCCGCCGGAGACCTGGTCCCACGAGCCCACGTAACGTCCGGTATGCGCGTCCACGTAGGCGTGCCGCCGGCTCGGGAGCCCCTCGGACTCGCCTTCGACGATGACTTCCCAGACCAGCTTGGCCCGGTCGTCGGCGACCACGCCGAGGGACGGCGTGCCGACGACCTTTCCGGGGTGCTTCTGCCGCACCACGGACGCCGCCTTGGCCGAGGCCACCGCCGGCTTCGTGGAGACCTTGATCGGTGCGGAACCGGCGGTGCTGCTCCTTACTGCCCCGGTGCGGTCGGTGACGACGACCACGTCGCCACCAACAAAGACACGCAGATCCTGATAGGTACGAGTGTAGTTGACATAGTTCAGCCCACTTTCTGTAGTAACGACTGATTTACGGGTGAACGACTCGCCGGGCGCCCGGTCGAAGCCGGTGGACTCGCCGGTGACGAACTGGTCGGCCGTCGCCGCACTGAGCGCGGCGGTGTCCGGCCCGGTCGGCTCGGCCGCGGCCCCGCTGCCCGGATAGAACCCGGCGGCGACGGCTCCCGCGCCGAGCAGGGTGAAGGTCACGCCCCCCGAGCGCGGTCACGCGCAGTCTGGACTTGCTCCACGGTCGCCTCATGATCGGGCGGTTCCGGGTTCGTCATCGATCTTGGTCATTGCCCGAGTCTCGGGGCCCGGATCTTAAGGGCGCAGGAAGGATCGCTATCGGAGCCGTAACGGTCTCCCCCGCCCCCGGTGCCTGCTACCGATCCGTCCGCAGGTCGGTGATGACCTGTTCGTAGGCGTCGGGCGTCACGGCGAAGGACCCGTAGTAGGGGTAGTTCATCTCGATGATGAGGAACAGGTTCGTCGCGATGACCGCGCTGGACAGCACGAGCAGGATGCGGCGCACGGCGCTGTCGTCGAGCCCGAAGAAGAGGCCCATCGCCACGATCGCGGCGGTGGAGAACAGGACGCCGAACCACATCACGTCGGACATCCGCTGGTCGTCCGCCTCGGAGTCGGAGTCGTGGTGGTACACCTCCGCGCGGCCGATCCGCTCGATGGCCTCGTGGACGAAGGCGCGCTGGGACTCCGTCGTGGGCCGCAGGGTGTCGATGGTGGCGGTGAGCTCGCTCAGGTCGGCGGTGCGCCGCCGCTCGGGTCCCTGCTCCCGGCGCGCGTACCAGTCGGTGACGATATCCGTCTCGTACCGGACGACGTCCTCCGAGATCTTCCGCTGGATCTGAGCACCGAAGACCGCGCCGGCCGGCACCAGGGCGGTCAGGTTCGCCGCCTCGTCCCGTGAGGTGTCCTTCGCCGCGGTGTAGCCCTCCCAGAGCGAGACCACGCACAACCCGATGACGATCGCGTACGCCACGCCCACCACCGAGACGATGACGCCGGTGACCTCGTTGTGCGGCCCGAGCCGCTGGTGCGGCAGGGTGCGGTGGATCAGCTGGTCCATGCCCAGGGTGACGGCCGGGAGCCCGCCGATCAGCAGAATTCCCACCAGCCACGCCGGTAGGTCCCGTACGAGCCAGAGTTCCACGCTACTCACGGTAGGGCCGGCGGCACCGCTTCGCTCCTGAACGTGTCAGGTCCAGGTGGTGCGGCCCGCAGGTACGCCGCGAACGGCTCAGCGAGCGCCGCCGCGCAGGATCGGCGGGTTGAGCGCGCTGGCCCGGCCGGCCCGGTAGAGGGCCGCCGGACGGCCGGTCGCCGGCATCCGCCGGCCCCCGGTGGCCTCGACGAAGCCGTCCGTGTTGAGCACCTTGCGGTTGAAGTTGCGCGGGTCCAGCGGCGCGCCCCACACCACCTCGTAGACGTTGCGGAGGTCGCCGATGGTGAACTCGGGCGGGCAGAACGCCGTCGCCAGCGTGGTCAGCTCCAGGCGCCGGCGGGCGCGTTCCACCGCGTCCGCCAGGATCTGGTCGTGGTCGAAGGCCAGGTCGCCGCCGAGGTGGGCGACATTCATCCAGGACGCGCTGCGCGCGTCCGACCCGGCGGTGGGCACCGGCAGGTTCGGCATGATCGCCAGGAACGCGACGCTCACCACCCGGCCGCGCGGATCCCGGTCGGGCCGGCCGTACACCGCGAACTGCTCGAGATGCAGGCCGGCGCCGTCGAGCCCGGTCTCCTCGCCGAGCTCGCGCACCGCGGCGTCGTCGATGTCCTCACCGGTGCGCAGGAACCCGCCCGGCAGCGCGTGCCTGCCCTCGAACGGCTCGTTCGCCCGGGTGATGACGAGCGCATGGAGGCTGTCGTCGCGCACGGTCAGGATGGCGAGGTCCACCGCGATGCGCAGCTGAGCATGGTCCCGGGCGATCATCCGCCGAGCATAGCGTTGTTGTTGGTGTGACATAAACCCCCGCCCGGGGCTATCTCGGCGGGCCCGGTGTGCCGTCGTCCTGGCTCCGCAGGTCGGCCTGGACGGCGGCCGCCTGGTCCGCGCCGAGCCGGCGGAAGATCGCTTCGGCCTCGGTCCACCGCTGCCGGGCGAGCGCGGTCCGCCCGGCGTCGGCCGCCACGGCGCCGAGGACGTGCAGTGCCCGGCCCCGCTCGTGGTCGCTGCCCGCCCGCGCGCTGAGGTCGGCGGCCCGCAGGCCGCACTCCTCCGCCTCGGCGGCCCGGCCGTCGCGGCGGTAGATCTGCGCGAGCGTGGTCAGGGTCTGCGACGCGTCCAGCTCCAGGCCCAGCTCCGTGAACCGGTCGAGGGCCTCCCGGGCATGCCCGGCCGCGTCGCCGAGCCGGCCGAGGGCGAATTCGGCCCGGGCGATGCTGCGCAGCGTGATGCCCACCTTGCGCGGCACTCCGGCGCCCCGGTAGAACGCCAGCGCGGCGTGCTGGTGCCGCAGGGCCTCCGCCGAGTCGCCGCGGCGCCGCAGGATCGACGCGAGGTTGACCCGCGAGTCGGTCGCGCCCTGCTCGTCGCCGGCCCCGGCCAGCAGCTCACCGGCCCGCCGGTATTCCTGCTCGGCCGCGTCGGCCCGGCCGGCCTCCAGCAGGGCCCGGCCCAGATTGTTGCGGGTCATCCCCTCGGCGCGCCGGTCGCCGAGCCGCACGCAGGCGGCGACGGCCAGCGTGTGGCTCTCCAGCCAGCCGTCCAGGTATTTGGTCAGGTAGAAGTAGTCGCGCAGCACATAGGCCAGTTGCCAGCGCCGGGAGTCGAGCGCGGTGGGCTCGAGCCGGCACATCTCGACGAGGTTGTGCCGCTCCTCGTCGAACCAGCGCAGGGCCGACGCCCGATCGGCGAAGTGGGCCTCCGTCGCGGCCCGGCCCGCCAGGGGTACGCGGTACCGGTGCGGCATGATCACCCGCCCGGCCCGGTCGGCGGTGTGCAGGTAGTGATCGGCCAGGCGCAGCAGCGCGTCCAGCCGGGCCGCCGGATCGTCGACGTGACCGCCCAGCTCGCGGGCGTACGCCCGGATCAGATCATGCGTCTGGAACCGGTCGGCGGCGGCCTCGGTGATCAGGTGCGCGGTGACCAGCCGGCGCAGCGTCACCCGGGCCCGGGCCGGGGTGGTGTCCAGCAGGGCGGCGACGGTGTCCAGGGCCACGCTGCCGCCGGGGTGCAGGCCCAATCGGCGAAAGGCCACCGCGTGCCGCTCGTCGAGCGCCGAGTAGGACCAGGACAGCACGTTACGGATCGCCGAGTACGGATCATCGCCGGTGTCGAGGAAGTCCAGCGCCGTGCCGCTCCGCTCGAGGTCGCCGACCAGCGCGGCCAGGTCCTCGTGCGGCCGGGCGGCGACCACCTCGGCGGCGATCCGCAGCGCCAGGGGCAGGCCACCGCAGTGCCCGGCCAACCGGTCGGTCGCCGCGGGATCGGCATCCGCGCGGTCGCCGACGGTGGCCCGCAGCAGGGCGACCGACTCGGCCGGTGGCAACCGGTCGAGTTCCACCCCTCGGCCGCGTGCCGCACCGCGAGACCGCGCAGCGCCTCGCGGCTGGTGATCAGCACGGCGCAGCTTCCGGCGCCGGGCAGCAGCGGGCGAACCTGCTCGATCGACTGCACGTTGTCCAGCAGCACCAGCGCCCGCCGGCCGTCCAGCGCCGTGCGGAAGCGAGCGGCCCGCTCGTCCAGCGAGCCCTGCTCGGCGGCCCGGGACTGACCGAGCGCGCGGAGGAAGCCGGCCAGCACCTCCCGGGGCTCCAGCGGCTGATCCGGCCCGAAGCCTCGGACGTCGGCGTAGAGCACGCCGTCGGGAAAGGCCTCGGCCGCGTCGTGTGCCCAGTCCACGGCCAGCGCGGTTTTGCCGGCACCGGCCATGCCGGTCACCACCGCGATCCGGGGGCGATCGCCGGCGGGCCGCAGCAGGATCTCGTCCAGCCGGGACAGCTGCGCCGCACGGCCGACGAGCGCGCCGCCGCGCCCGGGCAGCTGCCGCGGGATGTCGGTCGGGGCTGCCGGTGCGGAAGCCGGGGGCGCCGGCGCCGCGGAGGCCGGGAGCAGCTCGGCGACGACGGCGAGCGCGAACGCGGCGGCCCGGTCGGCCGCGGCCGGCTGCCACCCCTGGTCGTCGGCCGCGTGCTTGCGGCCGTCGGCCTTGTCGCTGATCCCCCGCACGGTGAGCACGGGTAACGCGCCGTTGAGATGCGCGGCCTGGGCGATGCCGGCGCTCTCCATCTCGATGGCCACGGCGTCGCCGTAGGTCTGGCGCAGCTGCGCCGACAGTGGATCATCGAGGGCGTTGAGCACCACCTCGCCGGCGGCGATCGGCCGGAAGTGCACGCGCGGGCGCCCGGCCGCCGGTGGCAGCAGCCCCGTCCAGGCGTCGGACCGGGAGACGTGCCGGGCCAGCTGGTCGAGCTGATGCGGTGCCTCCCAGCTGCGCGGCCGGGCCCGGAATCCGTCGGATCGCATCGTGCCGCCGTGGTAGGCGTACACCTTGGTGGCCACGACGACATCGCCGAGGTCGATGTCGTCGCGCAGGGCGCCGGCCACACCGACGAACATCAGCGCCCGGGGGCGGAACATGGCGATCGCCCGTTCCGCCAGCACCGCGGCGGCGTTGTTGCCCTCACCGGTCACCGCCAGGGCGATGCGCCCGCGGCCCGCGGGCGGGCGGCCGACGGTGAAGATCGTCCCGGATGGATGGTCGACGCGGCGGCATCGTCCCAGCCACTGCCGGATCGACCGGTGCTCGAGCTCGAGGGCGGTCAGCACGACGATCACCGGACCGTCGTCCACGTGACACACTCCCGTCCCCGGCATGTCGGCCCACGTGCGGATGCACCAATCTAACGCGTGACGACCTGCTTCCCGTTCGCTGCGAAGGGTAGGAGAACTCCGTGGACGTCTTCCTGAGCTTCACCCGAAAAGGGCACCCCGAGCTGGCGGAGCGGGTTCGGAAGGTCCTGGACGGCGCCGGGATCCAGGTCTTCGTCGACACGGGCGTGCCCACCGGTGAGAGCATCTCCCGGCACCTCGCCGACGAGCTGTTCGGCAGCCGCCTGCTGGTGGTGGTCTACTCCGCCGCGTTCCCCGGGCGGCACGCCTGCCAGTGGGAGCTCATCCAGGCGTACCTGGCCGGTGCGGCGGAGGGCGACCCCACCGGCCGGATCCTGGTGATCAACCCGGAGCCGGGCAACGACCACATCGTCCCCGCCGCGATCCGCGACTCGATGTACCTGCGTCCCGCCGACCTCGACCGGCTGCCGCAGGCCGTGCGCGCCAAGCTGGCGCGGCTGCCGCGGCCGATGTCGGCGGTCGCCCGCCGCGACCAGCCCCGCTGGTTGCCGCCGACGGTGCCGGGCGTGCCCGGCTTCGTCGGGCGGTTCCCGGATCTGTGGCGGCTGCACGACGCGCTGACGAGCGTGCGCCGGCCGCTCACCCAGCCGGTCTCGGCCGACCCGGTCGTCATGGTCACCGGCCTGGGCGGCATCGGCAAGACGTCGCTGGTCCGGGCGTACGCGTGGTTCTTCGGCGAGGCCCATCCGGGCGGCGTCCACTGGATCGGCGTCGGCGGTCCCGGCGGGATCGGCGCCGCCCGGCGGCGCTTCGCCGACCAGCTGCGGGCGCTGGCCGAGGCGGTGGGGATTCCGGTACGGGAGGCGAGCGACGCCCGGATCCGGCTGTTGTTCGGCGCCTATCTGGACAGACAGGGGTCGCCCTGCCTGTGGATCATCGACGACCTCCCGGCGGACGCCACGCTGGACGGGCTCGCCGCGTTCCTGCTGCCGTCCCGGTTCGCCCGGCACGCCTTCACGACCCGGCGCACCGGCACCGGACCCGAGGTGGCCCGGGTGCCGCTCGACGGCCTCGCCGGCCCCGACGCCCTGCGCCTGCTGGACGGCTTCCGGGAAGTGACGGACACCGACCGGGACGCCGCCACGACCGTGGTCGCCCGGCTGGGCGGTCATCCGCTCGCCCTGCGCGCCGCCGGGGCCGTGCTCGAGGACCAGCACGGCCGGATGAGCTACGGCGACTACGCCGTCACCCTCACCCGGAGCGGCACCGGCGACACCGTTCTCGCCGCGATCCAGGCGTCGATGGCCGCGCTGAGCGAGCGGGCCCGGGTGATCGTCTCCATCGCCGGGGTGCTCGCACCGGCCGCCGTACCGGTGGCCCTGCTCGCCGCGGTCGAGGCCGACCTCGGCGCCGACCTTCCCGCGGCCGCCACCGACCCGCTGCGGGAGCTGGCCCGGCACGGGGCCGCGAACCGGATCGACGAGACGTGGCTCATCCACCCGCTCGCGATCGACGCCGTGGCGGGCCTGGGCGCGCCGGCCGTCCCGATCGACCGGATCGCCACCGCGACGGCCCGGGCGCTGGCCGGCCTGATGCTGGCGGCGGGCCCGGCCGCGGGCTCCGCCGTCCTGCTCGGGCGGCACGCCGAGGTCCTGGCCGGCCACCGCGACCAGGTCGGTGCCGACCTGGCCGACACCCTGCGGCGCCTGGTGGCCGCCCGCCACGAGCACGTCGGCGATCCGGTACGGGCGGCGGCGCTCCGCTACGAGATCGCCGCGGCGAACCCGGACTCCGGCGCGGACCAGGCCGCGTACGCGCTCGCCGGGGTGGCGAACGGCGAGTACACCCGGGCCGCCGAACGCGCGCGGCTGGCCCTGAGCTCGCGGGTGGACGCCGACACCGCGGTCCGGGCGCGCTGGGCACTGGCGGCGGCCCTCGACGGGCTCGGGAGCTTCGGCGAGGCGGACGAGCTGTGGTCCGCACTCGACCACAGCGACTGGCACCCCGGCCGCGGACAGCGGATCGCCTTCGACGTCGCCCGCGCCCGGGCCCTGATCGCCCGCGGCCGGCTCCGCGACGCCGGGTCGGTCCTGGAACCGCTGGCGGCGTCACCGCTGGACGAGGACGCCGACCAGGTCAACGCCGCCCGCATCGAGCTGAGCCGGTTGCTGCTGCTGACCAGCAGCGAGCGGCGGGCGAGAGAGCTGGCCGCCGAGGTGGCGACCTGGTATCGCGAACGGGACGCGGCCGAGCACGTCCGCTGCCTGGAAGCCGATCTGGTCTGGGCGGAGGCGGCGGTCTCCCTGGACCTGTTCGAGCTGCGACCGGACACGAGCAAGTGGGTCGAGGCGGAGGCGACGCTGGAACGCCTCGACAGCAGGTACGGCGCGGCCGCCGTGCCGGACAGCGTCGCCGACCTGACCGTGGCCGTACTCCGGAGCCTGGTCCTGGTCCGGCTGGGCAAGCAGCGGGAGTGCCGCGCGGTGCTGCTCCCCCGGATGGACCGGATCCGCGCCGAGCTGGGCGAGCGTCACCCGCTGCACCTGCGGGCCCGGTACATCCTGAGCCTGGCCCACCTCCAGCTCCGGGAGAACGCGCAGGCGGCCGCGATGCTGGCGGAGACCTGGCAGGCACAGCACGACGTGCTCGGCCCGGGCCACCCGGACACGCTGGCCAGCCAGCTGGAGTACGGCATCGTGCTCAAGTTCGTCGGCGAGCCGAAGCGCTCCGCCGAGCTGATCGACGACGTCTGCCGGCGGCTGCCCACCGAGATCGGCCGGCGCAACGACCTCTACGGGCGGGCCCAGTTCGCCAAGCGGATGCTGCCGTTCTTCCCGGCGCTGGTCCTGCGCGGGCTGCAGGACTTCGAGCGGCTGTTCAGCCGATTCCAGCGCGGCAAGTGACCGCGCGCTGACTTTGTGTTAGATTGACACTAAGTCGGCGGAAAGGGCGATCCCATGCGACTCTGGCGCTATCTCGACCTCTACTTCACGATGCTGGTCGCCGTCACGGTGGGGCTGCTGGGCGTCCTCGATCTCGCGAGCACCGGCATCATCGCCGGCGCGACCCTGGCCACCCTCGGCGTGCTGAGCACGGGCACCCTCACCGGCCGCCTCCAGATGCGGCGGCTCAACGACACGGCGGCCGAGCTCACCGCGCTGACCCGCGAGGGCTTCGGCGGCACACCCTCGGCCGACCGGCTGCTGGCCGCCTCGCAGGCCGGCCTGGAATCGGATCTCGGCACGGCCGGCGAGATCGCCATCATCGGCGTGACCCTCAGCCGCACGCTGCGCAATCAGCTGACCGACCTGCGGGCCTGCCTGCACCGCGGCGGCGTGGTCCGGATCGCGCTGATCGACCCGTCCGACGCGACGGTCGCCGAGGCCGCCCGGCGCAGCACCATCCCGGACGCCCCGGAGATCTTCGCGCACCGGCTGCGCCCGAGCCTCGACCTGCTGCGGGAGCTGGCCCTCTCCGCCGGGCCGGGCCGCCTCGAGACGCGGCTGATCGGCTTCGTCCCCGCGGTCGGGCTGCTCATGATCGACCCGGCCGAGGCACACGGACAGGTACGGGTGGACATCTACTCGCATCGGTTCGCCGCCCCGGAGCCGACGCTGGCGCTGCTGGCCCACCGCGATCCGGTCTGGTACCGCCACTTCCGCCAGGAGTTCGAGCAGATCTGGTCCACCGGCCGGCCCGTGCTCGCCGCGGTGGCGACCGGCCCGGATCCGGACGAGGCCACGATCGCGATCGCCGCCTGACAGCCGCGGCCCTTCCGGCGCCACCCGGGTGACCCGGGCGGCGCCGGGTCCGCGCGCCCGTCCTCGGCGGCGATCCGGAGCAGGGATCTATATGTCATATTGACATGAACACCTTCCCGGGCCTAACCTAGCTTTGCGTCTGATTGACATTAACGGCCCTCATCAAGAAGGTTCCCATGGCTCAGATGACACCCCGGTCCACCGTGCCCGAACCGCAGCTGGAGAGCCGCGGGCGGCTGCCCGACCCGCCCGCGGCCCCGGACGGGATCGGCCGCAGCGACCTCGCGGCCCTGCCGCGCGACCACCAGGCGCCGGGCTGATGAGCGGCTCGCCGGCGTTGATCGGACGCGACCGCGAGGTCCGGCAGTTCACGACGCTCCTCGACACGGTGGCCCCGGGGCGGCCGGCCGTCCTGGTCGTCGCGGGGCCGCACGGGAGCGGCCGGAGCCGGCTGCTGGCCGAGTTCGCCGCCGCTGCCCGGCGCACCGGCATGACGGTGCTGCCCGGCCCGGAGTGGATCGCCGCCGCCGGGGCATGCCTGGCGGGGGCGCCGGCCGGCGGGCCGGGCCCGCGGTTGTTCCTCTGTGATCATCCGCAGCGGCTCGATCCCCGCGGGTGGACCGCGATCGAGCTGCTGGCCGCGTCCCACCCGGTGCTCGTCGTGGTGACCGCGCGGGGAGGCGTCGACCCGGTGGCCGCCGGGCATCTCACCGCACCCGACGTCCACCGGATCCGGCTGGCACCGCTCTCCCCCGGCGAGGTGGAGCGCCTGGTCACCCTGCTGCTGGCGGGACGGCCCAGCGCGGAACTGCTCAGCCTCACCGGGGTCGCGGCGGGACGTCCGGGTGCCGTCCTCGACCTGATCACCGGGCTCCTCCAGGAGGGCCTGGTCCGCGTGGTCGCCGGGCGGGCGGTGCTGGCCACCGTACGGCTGCCGGCACGCACCCGGTCCCGGCTCGGCAGCCAGCTGGCGGCCCTGTCGCCGCAGGCACGGCATCTGCTGCAGGCTGCCACCACGCTGCGGTCGCCGTTCCGCCTGGTCCGGCTGACCCGCCTGTTGGGGGTCAGCCCGGTGGCGCTGGTGCCGGCGATCGACGAGGTTCTCGAGTCGGGCCTGCTCACCGGCGACAACGACGTGCTCATGGTCAGTCACGAGCTGATCCGCCCGGTGGTGGAGGCCTCCATGCCACGCTCGGTCGTGGCGGCCCTGCGGGAGGAGCGGCCGGTGCGCCGGGTGCCGGCGCCCCGGGAGCGACAGCCCACCCGCACGCTCCCCGCGGTGCGCCGCGTCGGCGACTGGAGCCTGCTCACCGAGCGGGAGCGGGAGATAGCGGGCCTGGCGGGCCGGGCGCTGACGAATCGGCAGATCGCCAGCCGCCTCGGCCGGTCGCCGCACACCGTCAACTATCACCTCCGGCTGATCTATCAGAAGCTCGCCATCTCCTCCCGGGTCGAACTCGCCGCGATGGTGCGCCAGCAGGAGCCGGCCGGGGCGCCAGAGCTTCCCGCAGCCGGTCCGTCGTGATCGGGACGGCGCAGCGCCCCGCCGCATAGCCGAGCGCCATCAGGTGATCCGTCAGGCTGAAATCGGCGACCGCGTCGGCGACCAGGAACGTCTCGATGTCGTGCGAGAACGCGTCACCTGCGGTGAACAGGCACCCGATGTGGGCGAAGACGCCGCAGATGATCAACTGGTCCCGGCCCAGCGCGGACAACCGCCCGGCCAGCCCGGTGCCGAAGAAGGCGCTGTAGCGGTACTTCGTCACGACGAGCTCGTCCGGTGCGGGCCGGAGCTCGTCGATGATCTCGCCGCCGCGGGGTTCGCCGGTCATGCCGGCACCCCAGATGTCGTGCAGCAGGCCGCGTTCGGACCGGGACATCCGCCCCGGCTGCGCGCTGTAGAGCACCGGCACGCCGGCCGAGCGCGCGGCCTGCCGGGCCCGCACCGTGTTGGCGACCAGCTCGACGGTCGGCGAACGGGCGGGCGGGAAGAAGTCGAGAAAATAGCGCTGCATGTCATGGATCAGCAGGGCCGACCGGAGCGGGTCCGGTCGCCAGCGGGGCTGTCCGGCGGCCGGCGGAGCCTCGTCCGGCATCGGGTAGGAAGCGATCCGCGGAATGGTCACTGTCATTGCTCCCTCGGGCAGGGACGGCGTCAGGCGCCCAGCGTGGCGCCGCCGTCGACATAGAGGTCGTGCATGGTGATGTGCCGGGCCGCGTCCGAGGCCAGGAAGACCACGGCGGCGGCCACGTCCTCGGCGTCGGCGATGCGGCCGAGCGGAATCCCGACCTTGAACGCCTCCGGGCGGCCGGCCACGACGGCGGCCGCGTCGGTGTCGCGCGTCCACATGCCGCGCTGCATCGGCGTGTCCGTCGAACCCGGGGACACGACGTTGCAGCGGATGCCCGACCCCGCCAGCTCCAGGCCCAGGCACCGGGTGAAGTGCACGGCCGCCGCCTTGGAGGCGGCGTACGCGCCCAGGTCCATCCGGGGGACGCCGGCGGCGTTGGAGGCCACGGTGACGATCGCACCGCGCCTGCGGCCGACCATGCAGCGGGCGACCGCCCGGCTGAGCCGGAAGACGCCGGTGGCGTTGACGTCGAAGACCGCCGCCCAGTCGGCGTCGGTCGTCTCCAGCACCGGACCGACCCGCAGGATCCCCGCGACGTTGACCAGCACGTCGATCGGGCCGAGCGAATCCTCGACCTCCCGGACGGCACGGTGCACAGCCGTCGTGTCCCGCACGTCCAGCACCAGGCCGTGCACGTCGTGGCCGGCGGCGGTCAGGCCGGTCACCAGGTCGCGCAGGTCCCCGGCGTTCAGGTCGGTGGCGGCGACGCGGAGCCCCTCATGAGCCAGGGCCCGGACGACCGCCGCGCCGATACCCTGCGCGGCCCCGGTGACCAGGGCGAGCCGGCGCGCCGTCATCGCGCCACCCGCGCCGCGGGGCGGTGGCCGTCCTGGTACAGCCAGTCGAGATCGGCCGGTCCGACGCGGGCCAGGCGATCGTCGCGGAGCCGCTGCTCGGCCCCGTCGGCGAGGTGGTGATCGCGCAGGCCGTCCCGGGCGAGGGCGGCGATGCGCTCGACCCGGGCCCGCCGCGCGGCCTCGTAGCGGGCGAAGCCGTCCGGCTCGGGCACGCATCGGGCGAGCGCCTCCGCGTCCTCGATGGCCTGGGCCGCGCCCTGGGCGGCGAACGGCAGCATCGGATGCGCCGCGTCGCCGAGGACGGCGACGCGGCCGCGCTGCCAGGCCGGCAGCACGGGCCGGTCGAACAGCCCGTGATGATCGAAGCGGCCGGCCACCGCGAAGAGGCCGCGGACGGCCGGATGCCAGCCCGCGTACGCGGCGAGCAGCTCGCTGCCGGACACCTCGCGGATCGCCCGGGGCGGCATGGGTTCCGGTACGGTCGCCACCAGGTTGAGGGTCCGCCCGCCGTCGATCGGGTAGGTGACGCAGTGCCGGCCCGGGCCGAGCCACACCACCACCCGCTGCGGTACGGACAGCCAGGGCACGCGGTCGGCGGGACAGACGGCCCGGTAGACCGAGTGTCCGCTGTAGCGCACGGGGCCCGCGCGCAGCCGGGCGCCGACGACCGAGTTGATCCCGTCGGCCCCGATCACCGCGTCGGCGCGCTGCTCGGAGCCGTCGTCGAAGCGGACCACGACACCGTCGCCGCGGTGCTCGACCCCGGCGCAACGCCGCCGGAACCGGATCGCGTCGTCGCCCTGCGCGCGCCGGGCCGCGTCGAACAACGCCCGGCACAGCGCCGCCCGGCGCATGGTGCAGTACGGCGCGCCGTACCGGATCTCGGCCGCCCGCCCGAGCTCCAGCCGCCCGATGACCTCGTTGTCCCGCCAGCGGCGCAGCTCGCGGGCGACCGGCCGGACGGCGCCGGTCAGCGCCGCGGCGAGTCCCAGCCGGTGCAGCACCGCCGTGGCGTTCGGGGAGAGCTGGATGCCGCCACCGGCGACCGGAAGGGCCGCCTCGCGTTCGAACACGGTGCACCGCACCCCCTCGCGGGCCAGTGCGACGGCCGTCGTCAGGCCGCCGATGCCTGCTCCGATCACAGCGATCCGCGGACTCGCCATGGCTACCTCCGGTGCTAGTAGTACTGCAGGGCCTTGTCCCAGTTCTCGCCGTCGCCGAACAGGCTGCGCGGCTTCATCACGTCGGGCGCGGCGATCAGCGACTCGGTCGGCACCAGGCTGCCCGGCGGCAGCGGGTCGATCTCGGCCTCGATGCCGTAGGCCGCGCCGACGGCGCCCCGGAGCTGCCGCACGGCCGCCGCGCGGTGCCGGCCGCCCACCTCGATCTGGATCCGCAGCAGGTCGCGACGGGTCCGGGCGCGCCAGAACATGACGCCGTACTCGGCCGGCAGCCCGAAGACGAGCTCCTCCAGGCCGATCTGGGTCAGGCCGACCGGGCCGGCCCGCGCCCCGAACCGGCTCCGGCCCAGGACCCGGACGACCGGCAGCACCCAGCCGCAGGCGCAGTCCGCGTAGGACACCTCGACCTCGTCCTCGATGTTGTAGCGCAGCAGCGGCATCGCCTCGCGGTACAGCGGGGTGACGACGAGCTGCCCGCGCCCCGCCGGGCCGAGCTGCCCGCTCCGCGGGTCACGGACCTCGAAGATCGCCCGGTCGGACCACAGATGCAGGTTGCCGAACGGGCACTCCCCGGCGAGGCTGCCGGTCTCGGTCGCGCCGTATTCCTGCACGACCGGGGCGTCCCACACCTGCGCGATCCGGGCGCGCCGGGCCGGGCTGAGCGGTTCCCCACCGACGAACAGCGCCCGCAACGCGGGGAAGTCGCGGCCGGGGCGCAGCCCGGCGAGAGCGGCGGAGGCGGCCCAGAGCAGGGCGTCCGTCGGCAGCGACCAGGTCAGCGTGACGTCCAGGTCGTGCAGGACCCGGACCACTTTCGCGTACGGGGTGGCCAGCGACCGGTTGTCGGCCGGCACCACCGTGGCCCCGCAGGCACGAGCCGCCGCGTGCGCCAGATGCCCGGTGATCATCAGCGCGTACGGGGTGCGGACCAGGAAGGTGTCGGCCGGCCCGATCCGGACGTGTTTGCGCGCGTACCGGTCGACCAGGTCGAGCCAGTCCCCCTCGGTGTAGTACGACGCGGTCGGGGCGCCGCTGCTGCCGCTCGACTCGTGATAGGTCGCCAGTTCCGCGCGGTCCACCGCGAGCATGCCGAAGGGGTACGCCTCGCGCAGATCCGCCTTGGTGGTCAGGTCGTACTGCCGCAGTTCGGCGCGCCCGGCCGGCACTCCGGTGCCACGGCGGCGATAGAACGGTGAACGGGCCGCCGCCGCCAGGGTGCGGCCCAGCCGCGCGTCCTGCAGCCGTTCAAGCTCCGCGTAGTCGGCCCAGTCCCCGATCCGCGGTCTCCTGCTCAGCTCCGTGGCCATGTCGTCCCCTCGGTGAGAATGCGGCAGGCGTTGCCCCACATGACGGCGTACCGGTCGAGCCGGCCGAGGCCGAGCGCCTCGGCCTTGGTCAGTTCCACGGTCGGGTGTTGCAGCGGGTATTCCGTACCGAACAGGACCCGGGCCGGGCCCAGGCGCCGGACCGCGAGCCCGGCCGTGACCGTGAGGGCGCACGAGGTCTCGGCCACGATGTTCGCGACGGCGGCGATCTCGTCGAGGCCGGCGATGTCGAGCCCGGTGTGGCCGCAGTGCCCCCACACGAAGGTGACGCCGGGAAACGACCGGGCCAGGCCGACCAGGTCGGCGGTGCGGGCGCCGGCGCGCCCGAGGCAGACCACGTAGACCGGATGCCGCGCCGCGGCGGCGATCGACACCAGCACCGCCACGGCGGGGTCGTCGAGGCGGAATCCGTGCACGGCCGGCGAGATCTCCAGGCCCCGGAACCGGCCCGCGGCCGCGCGGTAGGACTCCGTGTCCCGGACCGGGTCGGCGAAGAAGAACGGCACCAGCCTGCCGGCCGAGCGCGAGCACTGCCGGTACGTCCGATCGTTGTCGGCCGTCACCTCCGCGCGCCCGCCGTCGACGATCTGCACGGCCAGCCGCTCGAGTCCGATCAGGCCGCCGGCGGACACCGCGGCCCGGCTGATCCCGGCCGCGTCCATCGCGGTCAGCAGCGCCTCCGCGGCCCCGTCGTGCGGAGCCAGCCTGGCGTGGAAGTCGAAGACGGGAGCGCTGCCGGTCATTGCTCGTAGCACAGTTCGTCGATGGGATAGCCGACGTGGCGCTCCCGCCCCGGCAGGTAGCCGAGGATCTCGTCGCCGGGCCGCAGCGTGGTCGAGTTCAGCACGGTGGCGCCGGGTCCGAGCACCCGTACGTGCCAGTCGTCCTGCACGATCAGGTTGACCCGGGTGCCGTCGGGCGCCCGCGACTCGATGGACAGCAGCGGCCGCGTCTCGATCTTGATCCGGCCCACCGTGACCCGGCGCGTGCGCCCGTCGGCGCCGACCGCCAGCACGGTGCCGCCCGCCTCCAGTTCGCTCAGATAGCGCGTGTACTCATGGTCGGCGAGGGTGTACGACATGAGCGCGCCGGCGTTGACCCGGAACGGCCGGGTCGGCATGTAGGGCAGCGGGTGCGTCTCGCTGACACACAGCACCATGCCCTTGGCCCGCGACCCCACCAGGATTCCCTCGTCCTGGCGCAGGTAGGTGCACGTGTCGACGCAGGCCCGCTCCCCCGTTCCGGCGTGCGTGACGGCGGTGACCGTCAGCGTGACCAGCTCCACGTCCGGCGTCCGGTAGCGCACGACGGCGGACAGCGCGGTGGCCTCGCCGGGCGCGGACGGCGCCAGCATGATCCCGTCGGGTCCGCGCTCGAGCACGCTCAGGTGCACCGCCGCGTCCTCGATCCCGGCCACAGTGGTGATGATCAGGCCGGCCTTGCCGTCCGCGGCGGCCAGCACGATCTCCATCGGAATGTTGGTCGGATCGCGGAAGCTCAGGACGGTGCAGGGGTCGCGGCGCACGCTCTCGCAGGCCGCCGCGAGGCTGGGCTGGTCGACGACCTCGTGGCGGCTGCCGAAGCGGATGCCCGGATGGCGCCCGGCCAGCACGGCGGGATCGCCGTGCCGCAGCGGGTCGACGATGACCAGGTCGGCGTCGCCGAACGCGGCCGGCAGGTCGGCTCCGGCCGGGGCGAGCACCCGGGTCACGGTCGGCGGCAGGGCTTCGAGGTCGGCGGGGTCGGCCGCGACGATCGCGTCGAACCGCTGGTGGACTGCCTCCTCGGAGACGGCCCGCTTCCATGATCCGGCCGACCGGATATCGAGCCAGCACTGTTTGGTCGTCCGCGCGGCGCTCATCGCGCCGGCACCGGGACCCGGCCGTGGACCAGCGCGGCGAGGCGCCGCACCACGGCACCGGGGTCGTCGGCGGTGAACACCAGGCGCCCCGCGGCGATCCCGCCGGCGCCGGCGCTGACCGCGGCGGCCAGCCGGGCCAGGGTGGCGTCCGCCCCGCCGGACACCGCGCCGCCCGCCGCCAGGACCGGTACGGGACAACTCGCCGTGATCCCGGCCGTCACCGCCGCGGCCGCCGGCAGTGCGGTCTTGACCAGGTCGGCGCCCAGCTCGGTGGCGATCGCGACGGCATGCGTGACGAGGGCCGGCGCGGTGCCGTCGACCACGTCCGGGCCGCGGACGTACATCATGGCGAGCAGCGGGACACCCCACCGGTCACACGCCCCGGCCACCGAGGCGAGGTGGGCCACCTGCCGGTCCTCGGTCAGCGACGCGGCGTTCACGTGGACGCTCACGGCGTGGGCGCCGAGTCGCAACGCCTCCGCCACGGTGGCCACCGGGTACTTCGCGTCGGGATCGGAAGCCAGCGACGTGCCCGCGTTGAGCTGCAGGATCAGCGACATCTGCCGGAACCGCCGGGGATGGACCCGGCGGAGCGCTCCCTTGTGCAGCACCACGGCGTCGGCGCCGTTGTCGGCGATCTCCGCGACCAGGCTGTCGAGATCCCGGCCGGCGGTGAGCGGCCCGGCGCCGATCGCGTGGTCGAGGGGCACGACGAGCAGCCCGGCGGCATCGTGCCGGTACAGATGTCGCAGTCGCAGTTTCCGGGCGAATGTGTCGTTGATCTGCATGGTGAATTCCTCGTATTCCCGTAGTCACCGTGAACGAGGCGAAACGCTATCCGGAACCGACCGGCCGCCCCACTACTCACCTGAGTAGGTGGGCGGGAAAAGACCCTTCGGAAAGCGGCCACCATGGTTGACCGCGCAGCTCAGCCGCCCGGCCGGGAGATTTCGGCGACATTCCGCCTGAGCGTTTGAGTAGTTGTCCGCCCTCGCGCCGGGCGGCGATGCTGCGGGCATTCCTGCCAGCCCTGGAGGCGACCATGACTGCCGCGCCGATCGGTTCGCCGGGTGCCGATCCGGGCATCCTCGGGATGCCACCGTCGTCCGCATTCGCGCTGCTGCACCGCCCGGGCGCCGGCACCGACCGGGTGGAGATCCTCGTCGGTGAACCGGAGGTGGTGCGGACCCTGGCCGAGCTGCCGCTCACGGCCGACGGCGCCACCGGCGGCGACGGCCACGAGCTGCTGGCGGTGCTGCCGTTCCGGCAGATCAGCGAACGCGGACTGCGGTGCGTCGACGACCACGAACCGCTGATCGCCATGCGGGTCGCGGCCCAGGCCCGGATGCCGGTCGAGGAGGCGCTGCGGCGGCTGCCGACCGCCATGCCGGCGCTGGACGGCGGCGGCTTCGACGTGCCGGACGACGAGTACGCGACGATCGTCCGGCACGTCCTGGACCGCAGCATCGGCCGGGGCGACGGATCCAACTTCGTCGTCCGGCGCAGCTTCCGGGCCGCGTTCGACGGGTGGTCGCGGAGCGGCGCCCTGGCCCTGTTCCGCCGGCTGCTGCTCGCCGAGCGGGGCGCCTACTGGACCTTCGTCGTGCACTTCAACGGCCGAACGCTGGCCGGCGCGACACCGGAGCGTCACCTGCGGCTCGACGACGGGGTGGCGACGATGACCCCGATCAGCGGCACCTACCGGTATCCGCCGTCCGGGCCGGACACCGCGGGCCTGCTGCGTTTCCTGGACGACCGCAAGGAGGCCGCGGAACTGCTGATGGTGGTGGACGAGGAACTCAAGATGATGGCGCGGGTGTGCGACGGCGGCGGCCGGGTGCACGGGCCGTGGGTACGGCCGATGTCCCGGCTGGCCCACACGGAATACGTCATCGACGGCCGGACCGGCCTGGACGTGCGTGAGCTGCTGCGCCACACCACGCCGGCGCCGACCGTCACCGGCAGCCCGGTGGCCAGCGCCTGCGAGGTCATCGCGGACCGGGAACGCACCGGGCGGGGCTACTACGGCGGCGTGCTCGCCCTGGTCGGCCGGCACCGGGGCCGCCGGACCCTGGACTCGGCCCTGATCATCCGCACCGCCGACATCGACGCCGGCGGCCGGGTCAGCGTCGCGGTGGGTGCCACCCTGGTGCGGGGCAGCGACCCGCGGGCCGAGGCCGCGGAGACGCGGGCGAAGGCGGCCGCGCTGATCGAGACGCTCCGCGCCCCGGGTACGGCGCCGGCACCGTCGGCCGGCCGGATGGCGGTCGGCGACGCGCGGGTGCGCTCGGCGCTGCGGGCCCGCAACGACGGGCTGTCCCACTTCTGGCGGGGCCGGGGAGCGGTCGGGCCCGTCCCGCCGGAGCTGGCCGGGCGGCGGCTGCTGCTGGTGGACGCCGACGACGATTTCACGGCCATGCTCGCGCGGATGGCCGAGCAGCTCGGCGTGGTCGTGCGGATCCGCCGCTGGGACGCCGAACCGGACGGCGCGTACGACGCCGTGCTCGTCGGGCCGGGCCCCGGTGATCCGGGGGACCGCGCCGATCCCAGGATCGCCCGGTTGCACGATCTCGTGCGCGGCCTGCTCGAGACCCGGACCCCGATGCTGGCGGTGTGCCTGGGCCACCAGGTGCTCGCGGCGGAGCTGGGTCTGACCGTCACCCGATTGGGTGAACCCGAGCAGGGTGTCCGCCGGACCATCGACTGGTGCGGCCGGCCCGAGTCGGTGGGCTTCTACAACTCCTTCGCGGCCGTCAGCGACACGGACGTGCTGCACAGCCCGCTCGTGCCGGGGCCGGTGCGGGTGCTCCGCCAGTCGGCGACCGGAGTCGTGCACGCGCTGGTCGCGGCCCGGATCCGGGCCGCACAGTTCCATTTGGAATCGCTTCTCACCGAGCACGGGCCGGACATCCTGCGGGAAATGTTGATCTCCGTTCTGGCGTACTCGCATGATCCAGAATTGTCGCCCGTCTTTTCGCCGAGATGACCGCCGGAACGTCCATGAACGACATTCGGCCGGGTGGCCGCGATCGCGAAACGGCGCTCGTTCGCGCTCGCCGGGAACACAAGAGAGACCGAAGCGTTATTAGCGCCGGACGCCGGCTTCCCGCACAATCACCCTCTGACCCCCGTCAATGAAGCAACGGAGCCCACCCTGAACACGGAATGTATTCGCGGGGCGGCCGGCGCCGCCGGTCGTGACGCCGGCGGGAAGCTGTGACCAGCACTTTCGGTCGCGATCATGAATTGGCCGTGATCCACCGCGCGCTCCGCGAGACGGCGGAGGGCGCCGGCGGCTGCCTCCTGGTCACCGGGCCACCCGGCATCGGCAAGTCCCACCTGCTGCGCGCCGCGACCGAATATGCCGGCTCCCTGCACCTGGCGGTGGCCTCGCGGGAGGCCTTCAAGCTGGACCTGGCCGCCCCGCTGGTCACCCTGGCGAGCGGACTGCGCAACTGCCGGCCCGCGACCACGGAGTTCGACTGGCTGTCCGAGCGACCGGTCCCCGAGGACCACTACCGGACCCTCGAACGCCTGCGCGCCGGGCTCGAGAACCTCGCCGCCCGCCAGCCGCTGCTGATCATCATCGACGACGCGCACTGGATGGACGAGCTCAGCGCGCTGGCAGTGCGGGAGCTGGTGCCCGCCCTGGCGTCGTCGCCGGTGCGCTGGCTGTTCGCCGGCCGTCCGGTGACACCCGACACCCCCGGGTTCCAGACCCTGACCTGGCTGTCGCGCAGCGGCGCCGAGACCCTGCCGCTGAGCGTGCTGGACGACGGGGCGACGGCCCGGCTCTGTGCCGGCGTCGCCGGGGCCGAGGTGGACAACACCGTGCTCGCCCTGGCCGCGGCCTGCGGCGGCAACCCGCTGCGGATCGCCAAGCTGGTGACCGCCCTGCGGGTGACGCGACAGCTCCTGATCAGCGACCGGGTGGCGTCCGTGATCGGCTCGGAGCTGCCGTCGAGCTTCATCGACACCGTCAAGGACGTCCTGACCAGCCTGCCGCCGGAGGCGCAGTGGCTGGTGCGGGCCAGCTCGGTGTTCGCGCGCCCGTTCAGCGTCGAGGCGGCGGCCCGGCTGGTGAGCCGGCCGCCGGCGGAGCTGTTCCCGATGATCGAGCGGGCGCTCGGTGACTTCCTGGCCGAGGAGAGCGACGGCCTCACCTTCGCGCACGACCTGGTCCGGCAGGCCGTCCACAGCACCCTGCCCAAGGCGGTCGGCGAGCAGCTGCACCGCGGCGCCGCCGCCGTCGCCCAGGACGAGGGCCGGCCCGCCCTCGAGGTTGCGGAGCACCTGCTGCTGAGCGGCCGGGCGGGCGCTCCGGAGGCGGTCGCGCTGCTCCGCACGGCGGCGAAGCAGGTCGCCGGCACCGCCCCGGCGACCGCGGCGACACTGATGATGCACGCCCTCGACTCGATCGGGGCGCACAGCCCGGACCGCGCCACGCTGATCGCCGAGGCGGTGGGCCTGCTCGCCTCGGCGGCCCGGCTGGTCGAGGCGCGGGAGCTGGGCGAGGAGGCGCTACGCGCCGACCTGGGCGGCGAGACCGCCGCGATCCTGCTGCTCGGGCTGGCCGAGGCGTTCAAGCACGCCGGGCAGAACCGCACCGCGGTCCGGTACGCCGACCGTGGCCTGGCCGCACCCGGGATCTCCCCGGCGATCGGGGCGCGGCTCTACGCGATCCGCGCCCACGCCCTGTTCTACGTGGACGAATTCGGCGAGGCGGACCGCTCCGGCGCCGAGTCCGACCGGCTGGGCCGCGCCAGCCGGGAGTACGGCGCCTCGGTCTTCGGCCTGACCGCCCGCAGCCTGGTCGCCCACGCCGAGGGGCGGCTGGACGACGCCCTGGCGTACGCCGAGACCGCCACGGAGCTCGCCGATCGCTCCGGCGGCGAGTCGTTGCACCGCCACCCACGAATCTGGCTGGGTAGCGCGCAGGTCACGTTGGACCTGTTCGACGCGGCGGAGCGGACATTCCGCCACGGACGCGAGGAGTCGGAGCGGCTCGGCACCGCGTGGGCGCAGCCGCTGTTCCACTACTACTACGCGAATCTCCTGACGGCGCGCGGCCGGCTCGACGACGCCGTCGCGGAGGCCGACGCCGGGGTGGAGACCGCCGAACGGACGGCGTACCAGCTGGCCGTTCCGCTGCTCGGCACGTTGATCAGGCTGGCCGTGCTGCGCGGCGAGACCGCTCAGGCCCAGGAGCACCGGGCACGCATGCGGGCGCTGATCGGCACCGGGATCACCGCGCCGCCGGAGGACGTGGACTGGCCCGAGGCGCTGCTGCTGCACGCGACCGGCGGGTCCGGGGCTGCCATGGCCATGCTGACCGGGCTCTACGACGCCCTGCCCACCCGGCCCGCGCTGCTCGGCCACGACCCGGCAGCGGCGGCGGGCCTGACCGGCATCGCGCTGGCCGCCGGGGACCCGGTTCGGGCCGGGCTCGTCGTCGACGCCGCCCAGCAGCTGGCCCGGCGCAACCCGGCGTCGAGGTCGGCGGCCGGCGCGGCCGCGCACGCCGACGGGCTGGCTCGCCACGATCCGGCCGCGCTGCTGGTGGCCGTGGATCATTTCCGGTCGACCTCCCGGCCGCTGGCGCTGGCCGCGGCGCTCGCCGACGCCGCCGTCGCCGGCCAGACCTCGGCGGAGCCGGTGGACGTGCGGGGCTGGTACGACGAGGCGCTGACGATCATGACCGAGTGCGGCGCGGCGGGCGCCCGGCGGCGGCTGGAGGCCAGGCTGGGCGGCTGGCGCGGCACGGCCGCACCGGCGCCGGCGCCGCAACCGCCGCCCTGCCTGCCCCAGTTGTCCGCCGCCGAGCGGAAGGTCGCGCTGCTGGTCGCGAAGGGACTGACGAACATCGAGGCGGCCGAGCACCTGTATCTGTCGCGACACACCGTCGACAGCCACCTCCGCAAGATCTTCTGCAAGCTGGAGATCAACCGGCGGGTGGAGCTCGCCTCGCTGGTGGCCCGAGAATGTGGCGGTAATACCGGAAGTACGTGATGCACAGGCGACCACCCCTCCACCACCATGGCCGTACGTAGCGCGACGGTTACGACGGCGGAAGTGGGTTCGACGATGGCACCTGTGCTCCGTACCTCCGTGCTCGTGGTGGGTTCCGGGGTGACGGGCTCCGTCCTGGCGCTCGAGCTGGCCCACCACGGCGTGGCGAGCATCGTGGTGGAGCGGGCGTCCCGGCCGCAGCGGCAACCGGATCTCAATCTCGTGCCGGGCCGCAGCATGGAACTGTTGCGGCGGCTGGGCCTGAGCACGGGCATCCGCGAGCACGACCCCGGCCCGGACCACGGCGCCGATGTCGTCTGGAGCCAGGGCCTCGATCAGCTCCCGGTCCTGGTCACGCCGGTCACGTCGGTGAACCAACTGCGCCGCCGGTACGCGACCAGCAGCGACGGCAGCGCCCCGGTCGAGCCGTACGCCCTGGTCGCCGGCACGGAACTGACGGGTGGGCTGCGCGACGCCGTACGCCGGCACCCCCTGATCGAGCTGCGGGAGGGCTGGACCTTCACCGACCTGCGACTCGAGCAGGACGGCACGATCGCCACGGTCCTGGCGGCCGAGACCGGCGTCCGCCACGTCATCGAGGCGAGCTACCTGGCCGGCTGTGACGGTGCGCAGAGCACCGTTCGGCGCTGTCTCGGCGTGCCGCTGCTCCCTTTCGGCCCGGGCAGTCACCACTGCACGGTGTACTTCCGCAGCTCCGAGCTGGCCTACCGGCCGGACCGCCCGTCGACGATCATCGCCGAGGGCATCACCCTGCACCGCGGCCGCGAGGGCGACCTCTGGATCGGTCACCTCCCCCTGCCACCGGGCGAGTCGACGGTCACCGATGCGGCGCGGCTGGTGCACGAGAGGCTGGGGATCGCGCTGGAACCGCCCGAGATCCTGGGCATGGCGCAGTGGGACGACTCGCTGGGTGTCGCGACCGACTACAGCCGGGGGACGGCTTATCTGGTCGGCGAGGCGGCGCACCGGTTCGTCCCGCCGGGCGCCTCCGTCGGCACCTGCATCGGTGACGCCGTGGACCTGGGCTGGAAGCTCGCCGCGGCGATCAACGGCTGGGGCGGTCCCACGCTGCTCGCCAGCTACCAGGGGGAACGCCGCAGGCAGGCGCTGCTCGACCGGGAACTCCTGGCACGCGCCTTCGAGACCCGGCGCCGGTTCTGCCGGCTGTCGGCGGCCGGCGCCTCCCGGGAGTTCCTCGCCGACGTGCTGCGCCAGGAGGCGTCCCAGATGGAGACCTCCGGCACCGGACTCGGGGGCGGGCATCCCGGTTCACCTGTGGTCTGGCAGGAGACCGGCGCACGCCGCAACGGATCCGCCCCCGATACGACCCTGCCCGGCACCCGTCCGCCGGCGGTCCGGCTGCCGGACGGCGGCCAGCTCTTCGACCGGCTCGGCCCGCAGTTCACCCTGGTGGACCTCAGCGACGACGGCAGCGGGACACCGCTGGTCGCGTCGGCGCGCGCCCGCGGGATCCCGACGGCCCACCTGGCCGTGGCCGACAGGGCCGTGCGAGCCCGCTGGGAGAGCCGCCTGGTGCTGGTGCGGCCCGACCAGCACATCGCCTGGCGCACCGACGGCGCACCGTCCGACTGGGACCTGGTCCTGGACGTCGTGACCGGGCAACGCGGCCAGAACCACGTGAACACGTGATGCCGGAGCAGGCGCCCACCGGAGACGCTCGGAGGGCGAAGCCGACCGAGGGACAGTGGGCGATGTCATCGACGAACTTTGAGGACCTCAGCACGAGCGTCATCGGCGGGTGGCACGAGCGGCTCGCCGGCAACACGTCCGCGCGCCGCAATCACTGGCAGACCAAAGAAGTCTACTTCCGGTCCGTGGCCGGGCTGCTGGCGTCCCGGCCCGGGCGGGCGCTGACCTGGAAATGCGTCGTGACCGCGGCCCTGCCGCTCGGCCGCCGAAGCACCTTCTACGAGGTCGCCGGCGCGCACGCCCGGCACCGGATGATCGACGACCTGATCGCCGACAGCCGGCCCGACTCTGTGGCGATCGCCCTGCTCTACCTGCGCACCGACGCGGTCGAACAACTCATCGACGAGACCAAGGTCTGGTCCTATTGGCCCTTCCGGCAGCAGCTGCTGACCAGCGTCCGCACCGAGGAGATGACCGATCAGCAGGTGGAGCACGCCCTGGCGCGTTCGCTGACCGCCTGGGCCCGGTGCCACGCCAAGCTGGCGGCCGCCCTCGACCACAGCCCGCCGGCCTGCGCGGTCGAGGATCTGACCCTGCTGCGCCGAGGACGGCTCGCGGCGACGCGCGCGGCGAGCCACCTGTCCGACGTCCTGCGCCGTGAGCTGGCCGAACCGGCCGCGGAGGGACCCGTTCGCGCGCTGGCGTCGGTCTCCGCCACCGGGAGACTCGACGTCTGACGGCATGGCCACGACGGCGACCCGCTCCGGGACGACGAGGACGGGAGCCAGTGGCCCAGGGGGGCAGGCCCGGCGCCGGTTCGTAGTGGCGGCTACACCGGCGCCGGGCCGCGTCCTGCGCTCAGCCCTTGCGCTCGTCGACGATCTGTCGCACCGTGGCCACGATCCGGTCCACCGTGGCCTGATCGGCCAGCGCGCCGGACACCCCGCCCAGCGGATCGGCCACATCGTGCGGCGCCCGGTCGAGCGTGCCGGTCAACGCGCCGCCGAACACCGCCCGGATCACCTCGACGACGATGGCCTTGGTCTCCCGGCCGTGCCCCCGCCGCTGATCGATCGCGCCGACCGCCGTGGCGGCGAGCCGCCGCAGCTCGCTGTCCACCCGCGCGTGCGGGTCGCCGAGGGCCAGCGGCACAGCGGACTCCGCCGTGCCGTCCACCACCGGCCGCGCCGCGACCGGCGCCTGCTTCCTGCCGAGCGGGCGTTCCACGTACGACTCGTACCACTGGGGGCGCCGGCGCATGGCGGCCAGGACGGCCTCCACCTCGCGGGCGACGATGCCGGGGTCGACTGGTCCAGTCACCGGTGTACGCGGCGCGTTCCTGGGCCCAGGACTCGAGCGGCCAGACCTCGGCGCCCGCGGTGTGGCTGACGCCCACCCACACCAGCATCCTGGTGGCCAGCGCCGTCAGCCAGCCGTCGCCGCCCAGGTCACGGGTCAGCCAGCCGGGCAGTCGCGGGCGCTGCAGCGCACCCCGCATCCCCCGCCGGCGGCGGTGACCGTCCACGGTCGCGGCGTTCAGCCGGCCGGTGATCCAGGCCTCGAGATTGAGGACCGGCTGGCGCGCGTGCGTGAGGACGTCCTCCACCACGGCTTCGACGTCGTCGTGAAACCGGTCCAGGCACTCGTCGGCGAGGTGATCGATGCCGGCCGCACAACCCGGATGCCCCCGGCGCTGCTCGATGCCCCGGGTGAGCCGGGAGAACACGATCGGCCAGACGACGTCGTACGCGGCGGCGGTGAACGCCTGCCGTTCCGTGCGGTCGGCGGCGGCGACCACGGCGGCGAGCCGGCCCTCGCGGGCGAGCTCGCGGAGCCTGGCCCGGGCGTCACCCGGCGGCCGGGAAGCCGTACCGCGCGGGACCGCGGCGGCGGCCGACCGGGAGACGTAGAGACCGGCCTGCGGCCCGTTCGACGGCCGGCCCCCGGTGCGTGCGCGATCGACCTGGTGCGGCTCGGTCCGGCTATCCGAAACCCCCATGGAGGGCTCCTTCCGATATTTCGGAAACACGATGCGAGGGTGATCGGAAACGCTGCCAACCGGACAGCGCCCGACGCACCGAAGCTTGGTGCAGTCCGTCGCCGTGCGCGATGGCGCGAACACGTGAAAACTCCTCCGTGTCGACATTCAGGCTCTTGAGTGGAGCGCGCCGACGACGATCGGCGCCGGCGGAGGCCTCGGATCGTTCGGCAGCAGTGCACGGAAGGGGCGGGTGTCCGGCCGTCCAGCCGACCCGTTCCGGGTGTGAGTCCGGGCCGGTCCGTCAGATCCTGTCCGTCAGATCTCGGTGTCGGGTATTCCACACGAGGGAGCAGGCTCTGTGAACACCGCGAAGAAGAGTCAGAGAGCCGCCGGGTTCGTCTTCTTTTCCCTACTGGCCGCGGTGATCGCCGGGCTGGTGCTGTACTTCGCCTACGCCGGCACGGCGGACACCGCGGTGCCGCTGCTGATCGGCTGCGTCCTGGTGGCATTCCTGCTGGTGATCGCGTCGGCGCGGATAACCGTCCGGCATCGCCGCAGCCGCGAGCTCACCGAACGGCACAACGTGCCCCCGAAGGGCCTGCTGCACGCGCTCGACCTGCGTCAATGGCTGACGCTCTTCGTCGGCGTCACGGTCATCGCCATCAGCACCGGCGCACTGACCGGGGTGCGGATCCTGGCCGGCGACACCGGGCCGGTGCTCGGGGCCACGGCAGTGCCGGTGGCGCCGGCCACCGCTCCGGCGACCCTCGATCCCGTGCCGCCCGGCGCGGAGGTCGCGCCGACGCCGAGCGGGACGCCGGAGGCGACCCCGGAGCCGGACCCCAGCGACACCGGGGAAGAGGGTGCCACCGTGGAGCCGTCCGGCGACGGCCCCGGGACTCCCGCTCCCGGATCGACGAAGTACCTCGACAGCGAAGACGTGATCGACGGTAGCTACAGCGCCAAGGCGGTGAGCCTGTCCGCCGACCGGTACTCGCGCGGCATCTCGTTCTACTGCGACACCGCGACCAGCACGGTCCTGCAGTGGAACGTGGCCGGCAGCTCCCGCTTCAGCGCCACGGCCGGCATCGACGACAACACCGACAACACATTCGGCATCGTGGCGGAGTTCTCGTTCTACGACCAGGACGGCCGCAAGCTGCGTGCCAAGCCGGTGGAGGTGTCGGTCGGGCATCCGGCGAAGGTGACGCTGGACCTGACCGGTGTGGTCAGCCTCCGGATGACCTGCGCCGGGCGCGACGGCAAGACCGACGCCCAGGAGGACACCTACGCGGTCCTCGGCGACCCGATCATCGTCCACCAGTAGGCCGGTGGCCGGCCGCGCCCGAGTGACCGGTTCCGTCCGGTCGGCAGGACGTGCCCGCCGCCGCGAACGGCTTCGTCCTACGTGGACCGAGCCCCGGCCTGGGCTGCGACAACGCCCTCACGGACGGGAATGCCGGTGGCACCGGGCGGAAATTCCACCGGGGCAACGTGAGTTGCTCCTTGCCTACCGTGGGCGAGGGTGCCACATTAGTGCGGCACCTCTGCGGTCCGGCGGGGGTTGATCGACTTTCCCGCCTTGCGTTGAGAGGATCCGCGCCCCCCATGCTCGTTCGTAACCTGTTACCCCTGATCTCTGGTGTGGGCCGCATTGTCGACGTCTCCCCTGGCGCGGAGGATCTGCGCCGGCATCTCATGGTGCCCGGCGACCTGCCCTACTCGGCGGTGGCGCCGGCCGCCGTCGCCGACACCGCACTCACCTCGGACGACCTGCTGCTCTGCCTGCTCGGCCCGCGGGAGGGAACGCACACCCCGGCCGCCGACCTGGGCCGGGCGCTGCACGCGCTGCCCGCCGGGGTCAAGGTGCTGATCCTGGCCGGCTGGTCGCCGGAGGATTTCCCCCAGCAGGTGGTGCTGCAGATGCTGGCCGACGGGCACTGCCAGCTGGCCGACGCGGTGCCGGTCGACTCCTCCGGCCGGTACGGCATGGAGGTCGCCCTGCTCGCCGAGCGGGTGGAGAAGATTCAGCCCCGGCGGGCCCACCTGGCGGACGCCCCGGCCGGCGACGAGGCGCTGCCCCCGGACGTGCCCGGTGCCGACCAGCTGCCGATGCAGCTGTGGCTGGCCAACCAGTCCGTCCTCGGCGAGCTGGTCACCGGCACGCTGCTCCACCGGGTGCACGCGCTCGGCGACCGGGTCACCCAGCTGACGGCGCAGATGGCCGCGGCGAGAGAGACAGTCGCCGAGGCGAAGCAGACCGCCGCCGAGGCGAAGGCGGCGAAGGCGGCGAGGGACGAGGACCTGACCCGGGCCAAGAAGCAGATCAGATCCCTGAAGTCGTCACTGACGTTCCGGCTGGGACAGACCCTCGTCGACGGCGCCCGGCACCCCGGCAAGGGCGTGGTGACCGTGCCGGTGACCATGGCGAAGATCTGGCGGGACCGGCGCGCCCGGACGAGTGCCCCGGAGGCCGCGCCGCAGCCGGTGAAGCAGCCCGCGAAGCAGCCGGTCAAGGCCACTCACCGAAGTGTGCCGATTCCGGTTCCGGGGAAGCCGGGCCGGGCGCTCACGATGACGGCGCCGGTCGACCTGATGGTGCCCAGGAAGCTGGCCCAGAACGGCCTGCACGCGTACGAGTCGTCGGCCGTGCCCTGCTTCCTCGCGGCGATCGGCGCCGCCGGACCGGGCGCCGTGCTCGACATCGGCGCGAACGTCGGCCTCTACGCCGCCCTGGCAGCCGCCTGTTCCGACCGCGAGGTCGTGGCGTTCGAGCCGTTCCCGACCCTCTCCGAGGTCGCCGAGCGGCTATCCGCCGACAACGACCTGAACTTCCGCGTCGAGTCCATCGCCCTGGGCAGCGAGACCGGGCAAGCGACCCTGTACCTGTCCAATTCGTCCGACAGCTCCAACTCGCTGGCGGCCGGCTTCCGCGAGTCGACCCGGCAGATCGAGGTCCCGGTCGAGACCCTGGACGCGTACGTACGGCGCACCGGCGTCGTGCCCGCGGTCCTCAAGATCGACACCGAGAGCACCGAACCGGACGTACTGTTCGGCAGCGCCGAGACCCTGCGCGACCACCGCCCCTGGGTGCTCTGCGAGGTCCTGGCCGGCCGCGGCGAGGACCGCCTGACCGAGGCGATGGCCCCGCACGGCTACCACTGGTTCCACATCACCTCCGAGGTGCCATACGCGCCGGCCCAGGACATCGCGGGCGACCGCACCTACAAGGACCTGATGTGGCTGTTCGCCCCGGAGGCGCCGGACGAGTCGTTCTGGGCAGCCGTCGCCGCCCACCGCGCGTCGATCGTGCAGGCCGAGCAGGCACCCGTCGGCTGACACCGCGACGGCGCTTCGTGACCCCCGGCCACAACCTCGCCGAGAGATCGAAGCCCGCGCCGCCGGCTCCCCCAGGCCGGCGGCAGACCCACCCCCAACACCTGCCTTTGCTCTGCCTCCCCAGCGGCAGACCCACGCCCAAACACCTACCTAGTCCGAAAATCAACCTGGTCTGGGCAGGCGGCAGCATTCCGGCTTCGCCGGGATGGGTTGGGTCCTCGTTGGTGTTAGGCGGCGGGTTCGAGGGTGACGGTGTGGCCGAGGGCTTCGAGTCGTCTGACGTGCCTTTGCTCTGCTTCCCTATCGGAAACACCCGTCGGCCATCAAGCCGGCGGAACCCCGGACGTCGTCTCGGATCCGTAACGGGGTCCGTAACGCGACCGCGGACGTTGGATCTTGTGGCGTAGCGGTCTGCTCGGCACCGGCACGAATCAAGGTTGCGGAGCCTGGTGGCGGTATGGTGCGTTTTGCGAGGTTCTGGCCCCAGGGGTGAGACGAAATGTGCTGGCAGGGTGCGGCATGCGGGATCGGGTCCACCAGCTGGACTGCCGACGGAACCGGACAAGGGTGGGGCTGGGGCGGGAGGCGGTTGCGAGGAGTCGCCGATACCGGTGGTGGACATGTGGCGCGTGACCGCCCGCATGATCCGGGGCGGGGTCGCCGACCTGGGGTGATTCGGTGCGGAGCCGGCCACGCCGCTACAAGATCCAACCTCGGCCCCGGGTGTGATCGGCCGGCGAGGCCAGTCACACCCGGCAGGCGGTCGTTCGCTTTGAGCCGGAGCCCGGACGCGAGGTGCGGAGCAATGGCGTCGGGCCACTCCTGAGCAAGACTCCCTGCACACTTGCACGCGCCAAGAACCACCTCGGGCGGCACCGGTGCCTACGCCGCGCGACCACGGCCGACTTTGAGCAGAAGTGGCCCGTCCCGCAACCGTGCGCACCTAGGTCTGCCGAACACGCGCCAGCGGGATGAGCGCGGCGACACCGATAGCGTTGTCGCCGCTTCCTTTGAGACTGACCCCCAGCCTGGAACCCAAGAACCCCCAGGGGGTCAAATCGGAAACCGGCGACAGGCGTATGCGCGGGTGGTGCCACCTGGGCGCATGTTGAACGTTGGTGAGAGACGGTCCGGTCGGCACCCGCACGCCTCGAGATTGACAACGGGCGGCGGCATCCGCAGCAGAGGGCCGGCAGCGGCACGACAGGTGGCCCGGCACCCGGTCGCGGGGGATCTCCGGTCACTTGGACGAGTGTTGCCGGATGACGCTGGACCGCTCAAGAACAACACTCCATGGGAAACACCGGACGGAGACGTCCGGGTTCCGCCGGCCTGATGGCCGACGGGTGTTTCCGATGGGGAAGCAGAGCAAAGGGGCTACCACCAATACTCCCCGCCGGCCGGACGCGGCCGCACCGGAGAACGAACGCCGCGGCGGAGGGCGCCGATCGGTCGACCGCGCCGCCCGGCCCGTCCCACGAGGTCCGGTAGAGCATTCTCGACCTGCTGCGACGCGTGCCGCGCACGGCGGCGACGGTCACCTCCGCGACGTACGAGGCCCGCCGGAAGAGGCCCTGCGCCTGCTCGCGGTGATCGGCACCCAACGCCTGGACGCGGCGCTCTGACCGGCCGGGGCCGGCGCGCGGCGAAGCTATAGATCCGATGTCTACGTAGCACAGAAGACCACACTACGGGAGACTCGACATCGATCGCCTTCTTTGGCATCGTTTACATCGGATGTATTGACGGGAGGCTTTGCCATGAGGTCGTCAATCCTTCGTGCCCTGGCGGCCGGTGCCGCCCTGACCATCGGTGTGGCGTTGCTCGGTGGCGCCCCCGCCGGGGCGCAGGAGCGTCATGCGACGTCGCACTGGGTGGTGCGAGCGCCCGGCGACGGCCCGGTCGCCACCCTCGGCTACGACAGTGCCGCCGGCGCCGTCACGCTGGCCGTGTCGCGCGGCGGCCGGCCGGTGCTCGATCCGGGAGCGGTCGGCATCGTCACCGAGCAGGCCGACCTGTCCAGCGGGTTGCGGTTTCTGCGGCGGACCGACCGGACCGTGACCGAGCGCTACACCACCACGGCCGGCAAGCGGACCGAGCGCCGGGCGGTGATGTCGGAGGCTCGCTTCGCCTTCGAGGGCACCGGCGGCGCCCGGCTCGACCTGGTCGTGCGGGCGGCCCCGGACGGTGTCGCCTACCGGTACGCACTGCCGGCCGGCTCCGGTGCCGTGCTGCGCGAGACGTCGGCGTTCGAGGTGCCGGCCGGCGGCGCGGCCTGGCTGGCCCGGTATCGCCAGGACTATGAGAATCCGTACCTGCCGACCACCGCCGGGGCCGCGGCCTCGGGGGAATACGAGCACCCGGCACTGTTCGAATCGCCCGGCGGATTTCTGCTGCTCACCGAGTCCGATGTGGACGGCGGCTACGCCGGCGCGCGGCTGGTGCACGAGACCGGCTCCGGCAGGTACGCGGTCAAGCTCTGGAATGACGAGAAGATCCTGGTCGACGGCGCCCTGGAGACGCCGTGGCGCACGATGATCGTCGGCGACCTGGGCACGGTCTCGGCGTCGACGCTGGCCGACGACCTGGCGCCGCCGTCCCGGGTCCGCGACGCGTCGTGGATCAAGCCCGGAAAGGTCTTCTGGAGCTGGCTCGCCGGCGGCCGCGAGGCCGGGCAGAGCCTGGCCATGCAGCAGGGCTACGTCGACTACGCCGCCGAGCACGGCTGGCCGTACGCGCTCGTCGACGCCGGTTGGTACTTCGATCCGAACTGGAACTACGACCCGACCTGGGAGACGACCAGCTGGATCCCCGAGCTGGTGCGCTACGCCAGGGCGCGGGGCGTGCGGATCCTGACCTGGATCCACTTCAGCGAGCTGGACACCGCCGAGGAGCGCGCCGCCCGGCTGCCGCTGTTCGAACGGTGGGGCGTCGCCGGGCTGAAGGTCGACTTCATGGACTCGGAGTCGCAGGAGCGCCTGAAGTGGTATGACCAGATCCTGCCCGAGGCGGCCGCACACCACCTGACCCTCAACTTCCACGGGTCCACGATCCCGCACGGCATCCAGCGGACCTGGCCGCACGTGATGACGATGGAGGCGGTGCACGGCGGCGAGAAGTCGAGCAACCTGACCACCACCCACCTGACCAGCCTGCCGTTCACCCGCAACGTGGTCGGTTCGATGGACTACACGCCGATGGCCTGGCACCGGCCGAGCCGGCCCACCTCCGACGCGCACGAGCTGGCCCTCTCGGTGGTGTTCGAGTCGGGGCAGGCCAATCTCGCCGGCCGCGTCGAGGACTACCGGGCGCGCCCGCTGGCCGAGCGCTATCTGGACCAGGTGCCGACGGTCTGGGACGAGACCCGGCTGCTGGCCGGCAGACCCGCCGAGAGCGCGGTGTTCGCCCGGCGCGCCGGCGACCGCTGGTTCATCGGCGGCGGGTTCGCGGGTGCCGCCCGCACCGCGCGGGTGCCGCTCAGCCTCCCGCCCGGCCGCTGGCTGCTCGACATCACCAACGACGGCCCGGCCGGCCTGATCCGGGAGACGAGGCTCGCCGCCGCCGGGGACACGCTGGAGATCGGCGTGGCGAAGGACGGCGGGTTCGCCGCGATCGCCTGCCGCTGGCGGCCCGGGCTGACGACCTGCGACCGGCCGGTCGAGGTGGTGCCGGCGACCACGGTGACCGTCACCCCGGCCACCGCGACCGTGGCCCCCGGCGGGTCGTTCACGGTCACCGGGCGGTTCACGGTCGACGACGAGCACGCGCAGACCGACGTGACGCTCGCGCCGAAGCCACCGGCCGGCTGGACCGTGCGGGGTGCGCCCGTCCAGGTCGGCCGGGTCCGGCCGGGCCAGACGGTGACCGGCACCTGGACCGTCACGGCGCCGGCCGCCCCGGCATTCGGATACCTGGACGTGCCGGTCGTCGCGCGGTTCCGGTCGCCGCAGCGGCACCGGTACTTCGAGGATCAGCGGGCCGCGGTGGTGCACACCTGGCGTCCGCTGCCAACCGGCTGGACCTACCTCAGCGACCTCGCGTTCGCCGCCGCGACCAACGGGCTGGGCCCGGTCGAGCGCGATCTGACCAACGGCCAGGCCGCGGCCGGCGACGGGCGCGGCATCGCGATCAGGCGCGTCACGTACGGAAAGGGGCTCGGCATGTTCGCCTCCGGTGAGGTCTCCTTCGCGCTCGGCGGCCGATGTACGCGGTTCGCCGCGGATGTCGGCGTCGACGACGAGGCCGGGCTCGACGTGGCCCGGCAGCGGGTGGGCGGCACGGCCGGCTTCACCGTGGCCGGCGACGGCAGCGTCCTCGCCGGGACCGGCACCATGATCACCACGGACCCGGCGCGGGCCCTGACCGCCGACCTCACCGGCGTGACCACCCTGACCCTGCGGGTCGACGACGGCGGCGACGGCACGCAGAACGACCGTGCCTCGTGGGCGGATGCGCGGGTGCGCTGTGGCTGACGAACTCTCGCGCCGCCAGGTGATCCTCGGCGCCGTCGGCAGCGGCGCGGCGGTCGCCCTGCCCTCGGCACCGTCGCCCGCCGTCCCGGCGGGGCACGGCCGCTGGCCGATCGACCGGATCGACTGGGCCGGCTTCCTCGCCGGCGCCGACCTGATCTGGAAACGCCTGCCGGCCACCTGGTACGAGGGCCCGTTCCTGGGCAACGGGTTCCTCGGCTCCGGCATCTACGCCGAACCCGGTGCCAACGCCGTACGCTTCAACGTGCAGCACAGCGAAGTCCAGGACCACCGCCCGCAGTTCGGCTCGCTGTTCGGCCTGGCCCGGCTGCCGATCGGCTATCTCACGCTGCGGCCGGCCGGCGCGATCACCGCCGTCGACTGGCGCCTGGACCTGTGGAACGCGGAGCTGCTCGGCACCA
Source organism: Actinoplanes sp. ATCC 53533 (assembly GCF_003947245.1). Lineage (NCBI taxonomy): Bacteria > Bacillati > Actinomycetota > Actinomycetes > Micromonosporales > Micromonosporaceae > Actinoplanes > Actinoplanes sp. ATCC 53533. Next base: position 41,885 of record NZ_QHHV01000222.1, read on the forward strand.
TCACCACCGCGGCCGGCAGCCTCCGCCTGCGTGCCTACGTCCACAGTGTCCACCCCGTGCTCCAGGTCGACGTCACACCGACCGCGGGTGAGCGCGGCTTCACGTGGGAGTTCCATCCCGCCGTGGCGGTGAGCCCCCGCGCCGATCCGGTCTTCAACAAGCCACCACCGGCTGGCTACGGGCCCAACCCGGCGCCCGTCGTCACGCGCGCCGGCGGTGCCGAGGTGATCACCCAGCCGCTGCTGGCCGGCGGCGAACACGTCACGGCCTGGCGGGAGGTCACCCGCGGTTCCACCCGGACGCTGTCCGCCGCGGTCGCGTGGTCGCATCCGCGGCGTACCGCCACCCCGCCGGCGCTGCGCCTGGTCACGCGGCCGGTGTCGCGGCAGGAGCATCGCGACTGGTGGCACGCCTACTATCGCAAGAGCTTCCTGTCGATCTCCGACGCGCGGCTGCAGAGCTTCTACTGGATCCAGCTCTACAAGGTGGCCTCGGCGGCGCGGCGCACGGCACCCGTCATGGCCACCAGCGGCCCGTGGCTGGAGCCGACCCCGTGGCCGGCCACCTGGTGGAACCTCAACGTCCAGCTCGAATACTGGCTGATCCACGGCTCCAACCACCTGGAGCTCGACGCCGTCACCCGGTCCATCGACCGCTACCGGCGTAACCTGGTCGACCAGGTCGACGAGCCGTACCGGGCCGACTCGGCCGGCATCCCGCGCACCACCGACATGACGCTGCTCAACGGCGCCGGCACCGGCACCTCGGGCTTCGCCGTCGGCGTCCCCGGCCAGGACCCGCCGACCCCCGAGGTCGGCAACCTGACCTGGGCGCTGCACAACGTCTGGCTGTCCTACCGGCACACGATGGACGAGCGGACCCTGCGCACGGTGGTGTTCCCGCTGCTGCGCCGGGCGATCAACTACTACCGCCACTTCCTCACGCCGGACGCCGACGGCCGGCTGCACCTGCCGCCGACCTTCTCGCCGGAGTACGGCGTCAACGCCCCCGACTGCAACTATGACCTGTCCCTGATCCGCTGGGGCTGCGCGACCCTGCTGGCCTCGGCGCGCGTGCTGCGCATCGACGACCAGCTCGCGCCGGCCTGGCGCCACATCCTCGCCCGGCTGGCGGACTACCCGGTCGACGCCAACGGCTACATGATCGGCGCCGGGGTGCCGTTCGCCAAATCGCACCGTCACTACTCCCACCTGCTGATGGTGTATCCGCTCTACGAGCGCACCTGGGAGCAGCCGGACCAGCGCGACCTGATCGACCGCTCGCTCAAGCATTGGGTCAGCTTCGAGGGCGCGCTGCAGGGCTACACGTTCACCGGCGCGGCCTCGATCTCGGCGCAGATGCGGCGCGGCGACGACGCCGCGTTCTATCTCGGCGAACTGCTGCGCCGCTACATCCAGCCCAACACGATGTACAAAGAGTCGGGCCCGGTCATCGAGACCCCGCTCTCCGGCGCGCAGAGCGTCCACGACATGCTCTGCCAGAGCTGGGGCGGCGTGGTCCGGATCTTCCCGGCCGTGCCGGCGTCGTGGCCCGACGTCACCCTGCACGACTTCCGCACCCAGGGCGCGTTCCTGCTCAGCGCCGCCCGCCGGGGCGGCGTCACCCAATGGGTCCGGGTCCGCAGCGAAGCGGGGGCGCCCTGTCGGTTGCGCCTCGGCATCGACGGTCCGCTCACGGTCCGCGACCGAGCTGGCCGGGAGCCGCGCTGGCGCCGGCGGCCGGACGGCGACATCGACGTCGAGCTCGGGCGCGGGCAGGAGGTGCTGATCCACCGGCACGGTGACCGGCCGGACCTGACCATCGCACCGGTGCCGGCCGGCCCGCCGGCCCCGCCGTGGGGCATGCCGGCATAGCCGCGGCCCCGGGCCGGCTGTCACCCCCGCTGCGGACCGGCCGTCCCGGGGGCGTCGCCGGGCCCGTCGGCCACCTCCAGCGCCCGGCGCAGCCACAGCTCCACCCCGGCGATGTGCACCGTGGCCCACGAGCGGGCGAGCTCCGGCTCCCGCGCGACGAGCGCGCGGTGGATCGCCTGGTGTTGCCGCACCGTGTCGGCGGCCGCGTCCTCCTGGGTGAGTCCACGCCAGACCCGCGCACGCAGGGTCGGCGCGGAGAGGCTCTCGATGAGCGAGGCGAGCACCGGGTTGCCCGAGCCGATCGCGATCCGCCGGTGGAATTCCAGGTCCGTGGCGATGAGGTCGTTGAGGTCGGGCTCGCCGTCCGGCATCTCGACCAGCGCTTCCAGCGACTCCAACTCGCTGTCGCTCATCGTGCGGGCGGCCATCGCGGTGGCCGCGGGCTCGAGGATGCGCCGCACCTGCAGCAGGTGCAGAACGCTGTCGTCGCGGTGGAAGTCGAGCAGGAACCCCACCGTGTCGAGCAGCACCTCCGGCTGCAGGCTCGTCACGTACGTGCCGTCGCCCTGCCGCACGTCGAGCACCCGGATCAGCGAAAGCGCCTTCACCGCCTCGCGCAGCGAGTTGCGGGACAACCCGAGCCGGCCGGCCAGGTCGGCCTCCTTCGGCAACCGGTCGCCCGGCCGCAGTTCGCCGGAGACGATCATCCCCTTGATGCGTTCGATCGCCTCGTCCGTCAGTGCCATGGCGCCAAGGATAGGGGTCCCGCCGGGCCGCGGACGGCACGGCGGGTGGGCGCTGTCAGTCGGCGACCGGACCGCCGGGCCTGAGGTGGCGCTGTCAGTCGGCGACCGGACCGCCGGGCCTGACGTGGCGCCGTCAGCGGGCGGCCGCCAGCGCCAGGGCGACGGCGCCGACCAGCGGGGCGTCGTCGACGAACCGGGCCGCCGACAGCCGCGGCGGAAACGGCACGGCGCGGTGCAGCGCCGCCGCCACGCGCGGCATGATGTGTGCCGCCGCGCCCATCATGCCGCCGCCGAGCACGACCCGGTCCGGGTCGAGGGTCACGCACAGGTTGGCGATGGTCCGCGACAGCGTGTCCACCACCTCGTCGAGCAGGGCGGCGACCCCCGGTTCGGCTCTCAGCCCGAACAGTTGCGCCGCCGTCACCGGCCGGCCGAGCAGCGCCGAGCCGCGCCGGGCCAGGGCGCTGCCGGACACCGCCTCCTCGAGCGGCGCCTGCCCGTCGGCGGCGTACCCGTCGGCGGCGGTGTCGCGGAGGTAGCCGATCTCGCCGGCCGCGCCGTGCGCGCCCGGCAGGACCCGGCCGCCGGCCACGAGCGCCGCGGCCAGGCCGGTGCCCAGGTTGACGTAGAGGCCCACGTCGGTGCCGCGCAGCGCACCCCAGCGCAGCTCGGCGGCGGCGCCCGCGTTGACGTCGTTGTCGATGGCGACCGGGGTGTCGCCGAACTCCGCGCGGAGCAGGTCCGGCAGGGCCAGGCCGTCCCACCCGGGCACGGTGGGTGCGAGCCGGACCCGGCCGCCGCGGAGCACGCCGAAGGTGGAGACGCCGATCGCCGCCGGCGCGGCCAGCAGGTCCCGGGCCGCCTCGAAGGTGCGGCGCACCGCCTGGAGCGCGCCCGCGCCGGCGAGTGTCCGCAGCCGCACGGTGCTGTCGGGGCGGCCGTCGGGCGAGCCGACGGCCGCGACGGCGAGCGCGATCTTCGTCCCGCCGAAGTCGATCGCCAGCACCTGGCCCGCCGTCACCGGGGCTGGCCCCGGCGGGCCAGGGAGTCGAGGGCGACGGCCACCGCGAGGACCGCGGCGGTCACCATGTACCGCACCGAGGAGTCGACGTTGAGCAGCAGCATCCCGTTGGTGATCGACTGGATCACCAGGATGCCGAGCAGCGCGGCGTAGGGGCGGCCCCGGCCGCCGAAGAGCGACGCGCCGCCGATGACCGCGGCCGCGATGGCCATCAGGAGGGTGTCGCTGCTGCCCGAGCTCTGGTTGACGGCGGCGAGCCGGCTGGCGGCCAGGATGCCGCCGCACGCCGCCAGGGTGGACGCGGCGGCGAAGGCGATCAGCCGGATCCGGTTCACGCTGATGCCCGCCCGGCGGGCCGCCTCCGCGTTGCCGCCCACCGCGTACATGTGACGGCCGAACACGGTGTGCCGCAGCACCAGGTCGAGGACGACGACCAGGGCGCCGAAGATGACCAGGAGCAGCGGGACGCCGCGGTCGGCCGAGAGCACGGACACGACGGCGGCCAGGGCCAGGGCCAGCCCGCCGACGCGCAGCACCGCGCCGGCGAGGGAGGTCACCGGCAGCCCGGCGGCGCGCCGCAGCCGATGGTTGACCAGCCCGCCCACCGCCCAGGCCACGACGATGAGCGCCGCGATCAGCCAGGACGCCCAGGCCGGCAGCCAGGTGTCGCTCAGCTTGGCCAGGAACCCGTCAAACGGCAGGTTGATCGTGCCGCCGCTGCCCAGCAGGTACAGCATGAGGCCCTGCCAGCCGATCAGCCCGGCGAGGGTGACGACGAACGACGGCATCCCGAGGCGGGTGAACATCCACCCGTGCAGCAACCCGATCAGTGCGGCTCCGGCGAGTGCCACGCCGATCGCCGGCAGCGGGTCCCAGCCCCGGTTGACGTACAGGATGGTCATGATCACCGCGGCCAGGCCGCTCACCGAGCCGGCCGACAGATCGATCTCGCCCAGCAGGACCACCATGATGATGCCGAGCGCGATGGTGCCGGTCGCGGCCATCTGCATGGCCAGGTTGGTGAGGTTCTCGGCGGACAGGAAGCGGTCGTTCAGCGAGCCGAACACGACCGCGATCAGGACCAGCCCGGCGACGACCGGCCAGGCGCCGAGGTCAGCGCCCCCGCCGCGGCGCAGCGACCCGCGCAGGAGTACTACCGGCGTGGTCATGGCTGGGCCTCCTCGGCCGTGCTTCCGGTGATGGCGGCCACGACGGCCGCCGGGGTGGATTCGGCGGTACGGAAGTCGCCGGAGTTGCGGCCCAGCCGCAGGACGACGATCCGGTCGCTCACCGCGCGGACGTCGGCGAGGTTGTGGGAGATGACCAGCACGGCGAGCCCGCGGTCGCGCAGGCGGCGGATCAGGTCCAGCACCTGGGCGGTCTGCTCGACGCCGAGCGCGGCCGTCGGCTCGTCGAGGATCACCACTTTGGGCTCGCCGACCAGCGCGCGGGCGATGGCGACCGACTGGCGCTGACCGCCGGAGAGCATGGCGACCGGCACGCGAATGTCGCGGATCCGGACGTCCAGCGACCCGAGCAGGTCGCGTGCCGTCCGCTCCATCCGGATGTGGCTCAGCAGCGACCAGCGCCGCCGCTCGTCGCCCAGGAAGAGGTTGGCGACGACGTCGAGGTTCTCGCAGAGGGCGAGGTCCTGGTGGACAGTCGCGATTCCCCGCCGCTGCGCCTCGTGCGGGGTGGTGACGCGGATCGGTTCGCCGTCCTGGGTGATCTCGCCGTCGTCCGGGGTGACGACCCCGGAGATCACCTTCACCAGGGTCGACTTGCCGGCGCCGTTGTCGCCGACGAGCGCGACGACCTCGCCGGACGGGAGGTCCAGGCTCACCCCGTCGAGAGCCTGGACCGCGCGGTACCTCTTGGAGATGCGGCGGGCGGAGAGCACTACTGGATTCCCGCCTTGGCGCAGGCCGCCGCGACCGCCGTCGTGCAGATGTCCGCGGCCTGGTAGAAGCCGTCCTTGACGATCGTGTCCTTGATCTTGTCGGCGGTCACCGGCACCGGGTCCAGCAGGTACGCGGGGATCTGCGCCGTACCGTTGTCGACCTTGGCCGGGGCGGCCGGCTGCTCGCCGCGGCCCAGCGCGACGGCGAGTTCGGCCGCCTGCTCCGCCTCCCGGCGGATGTCCAGGTAGATCGTCATGTGCTGCTCGCCGGTCAGGATCCGCTGCACCGCCGCGAGTTCGGCGTCCTGGCCGGTGATCGGCGGGAGGGTGGCGTAACCCGCGCGCTTCATCGCCGCGATGGCGCCGCCGGCCATCCCGTCGTTGGCGGAGAGCACCCCGACCACGCTGTCGCGGCCCAGCGCGGTGATCGCCTGCTCCATCTCCTGCTGCGCCTTGTCCGGGCTCCAGTCCGGGGTGTCGAACTCCCGGCCGATCTTCACCTTGCCGTCGAGGACGTTGTGCGCGCCCGCCTTGTAGTCGGCGGAGCTGGGGTCGGTCGGCGAACCGTTGATCATCACGATCTGGCCCTTGGCCGTGGTGCCGGCGGCGTTGAGCGCGTCGAGCAGCGCCTGGCCCTGCATCTCGCCGACGCGGACGTTGTTGAAGGAGACGTAGTACTCGTAGGAGATACCGGAGATGAGCCGGTCGTACGCGATGACCGGGATGTCCTTCTGCTTGGCCTGGTTGACCAGCGGCGCGACGGCGCCGGCGTCGACCGCGTCGAGGACGAGCACGTCGGCGCCCTGGGTGAGGGCCGCCTCGACCTGCTGCTGTTGCTTGGCGGCGTCCTGGTCGGCGTTGGAATAGAGCAGCTTGCACTCCGCGCAGAGGGCCTTCACCTTGGCCTCGAACAGCGGCCGGTCGAACGCCTCGTAGCGGGTGGTCTTGGACTCGGGGAGGAAGAGCGCGATGGTCGGCGCCTCCTTCTCCCCCGGTTGGTCGTCGGCGTCGGAGTTGGCGCACGCGCCCAGCAGGACGGCGGCGGTGGCGGCGACTGCGAGGAGCCATCTGGTTCTCACGGGCGCACCCTTTCTCGCGGGGTTTGGAGTGCATCCTGAGCCCGCCCACCCGCTTCTGGCAAGGACCCTTACAAAATTGATAAGTGACCTTTACGAAGGCGTGTGGTTACCTGATGGCGTGCAGAGCAGTGCGACCGCCAGTACGACGAGCGTCCTCAGGGTCATGAACGAGCGTGCCGTGTTCGCGGAGATCTTCCGGCTCGGCACCGTGTCCCGCCCCGAACTGGCCCGGGTGACCGGCCTGTCCAAGCCCACCGTCGCGGTGGCGCTGAACAACCTGGTGGACGCCGGGCTGCTGCGCCAGGTCGGCATGCGCGCCGGGCCGGCCGGCCGCTCCGCGCTGCTGTACGAGGTGCGCCCGGAGGCCGGCCACGTGCTCGCGGTCGACATCGGGCGCGCGTACGTGCGGGTGGCCCTGGCCGACCTGGTCGGCGAGATCGTCGCCCGCAAGGAGGAGCCCTCCCGGGGTTCGCACACCGGCGAGCTCGTCACCCAGGTCACCCGGCTCGCCGAGGAGCTCGCCGGCATGGCGGGCATCGCGCGCGGCGACATCACGCTGGCCGTGTTCGGCACCCCGGGCATCCACGACAAGGAGACCGGCTCGCTGAACCTGGCGGCGAACCTGCCCGGCTGGGAGCAGCGCGACAGCGTCGCGGGGCTGGCCGACGTCACCGGAGCGACCTACGTGGTGGAGAACGACGTCGACCTGGCGGCCCTCGGCGAGGCCACCTACGGGCTGGGCCGGGGGGTCCGGCACTTCGTCTATCTCTCGATCGGCACCGGCACCGGCATGGGCGTCGTGATCGACGGACGGCTCTACCGTGGCTTCCGCGGCGCGGCGGGCGAGATCGGCTACCTGCCGATCGGCGACGGCGACCCGCTGCTGGACCAGCCGGAATCACACCGCCGGGGCATGTTCGAGTCGGTGGCCTCGGCGGCGGGCGTGGTGGCCACCGCCCAGCGGCTGGGCATGACCGGCGCCGGCACCGCGAAGGACGTCTTCGACGCCGCCCGCGCCGGCGACCCGGCCGCCCGGCAGGCGGTGGACCGGGAGATCGATCACCTGAGCCGGGCCCTGGCCGGGATCACCGCGGTGCTGGACCCGGAGCTCGTCGTGCTCGGCGGCGGCGTCGGCGGCCACGCCGGCGACCTGCTGACCGGCCCGGTCCTCGACCGGCTGCGGCACCTCGTCGCGCTGCGCCCGCCGCGCATCGAGGTGTCCACCCTGGGCTCCGACGCGGTGCTGCGCGGCGCTCTCGCCGTCGGCCTGACCGGCGCGCGGGACCTGGTCCTGGACCGCGCGGCGGCACCCGGCCGCACCCGCTAGGCCCGGCCGGTCAGTGCGGACGCGGGGCCGGTGAGCGCCACCGGTCCCGGCCAGGATGTCACCTGGCGACCCCGCCGGGAGTCATACCGGTGACATCAACCCGGCTGGGAGTGCCTTGGTGAATCCCGAACTTGATCTCCGTGACGTCTACGCGGCGTCAGCGGGCCGGCTGGTCGCCCGGCTGTACGGCATGACGGGCGACTACGCCGAAGCGCAGGACGCCGTACAGGAAGCTTTCGCGAGAGCGCTGACCCGGCCCGCCGGGCTGCGGGGGATGGACAATCCGGAGGCCTGGCTGTACCGGGTGGCGATGAACATCGCCCGTTCCCGGCACCGCCGGCGCATGCTCTTCGACCGGATCGCCCGCTCGGGCCGGCTCCGCGGGAGCGACACCGCACCACCGCTGTCGCCGGATCATGTGGCGCTCGTCGCCGCCCTGCAGCGGCTGCCGCGTGCCACCCGCGAAACCGTGGTGTTGCACCACATCGCCGACCTGCCCGTCGCCGCGGTGGCGACCATCCTGGGCTGCAGCGTCGAGAGCGTGAAGACCCGCCTTGTCCGCGGGCGCCGTGCGCTCGCCGAGCACCTCCGCGAGACGGAGAAGGAGGACACCCGTGCCTGACTCCGACCGGACCCACCCCGGAACCGACGCGACCGAACCGGCGATGGACTTCACCGGCCTCGCCGCCGCGGCCGCGTACGCCTTCAAGCCCGACTTCGCCGACGTCGCCGCGCGCGCCGCCCGCCGGCGCCGCAAGCGCGCCTTCGGCGCCGTCTTCCTCGCGCTGGGCCTGGCTGCCGGCGGCGGTACGACGTTCGCCGTCACCGCCGATCGTTCGCCCGCGCCGGTGCGGCCCGCGCCCAGCCCCAGCGTGGGCCCGTGGCGCACCGCGGTCGCGCAGCCGGGCGTGCGGGGGCCGGCGCCGCAGCCGAGCTATACCGAGATCGAACCGGGCCGCTACGACCCCACCGCGCGGGACAAGCCGTTGACCGGCATGTTCACCGAGTTGCGGGCCGGCGACCTCGATCACCTCTACCTGCCGTACCAGGACTGTGCCGGCAAGAACTGCCGGCAGATGCTGGCCGCCAGCGCCGACCGCGGGCGCACCTGGCGCAAACTGCCGCTGCCGAAGAGCGAGCATCAGCCGTTCGTCGCTCTGGTGCACGGCAGCCTGGTGCTGGCGCAGGAATCGGACCCCCCTCCGGAGGGTTCGTACGATCCGCGCACCCTGCCCGACCCGACGTACTGGAGCAGTACCGACGGCGGCGTCACCTGGCGCAGGCCGGCAGCGCGCACCGCCGAGGCCCTGCCGGCGGGCTGGCCTGTTCGCATGGAGGACAACGCCGTCGTCGCCTTTGATCCGGCCACCGGTGACCCGGTCCGGGTCCGGCTCGAGGTTCTGCCCCGATCCCTCTTCCTGCTCGACACCCCGCCGGGCGCCGGGATGTGGGCGCTGAGCACCGAGGACGAACCGATGCCGAGCCCGCGGCCGACCGGCCCGGTCCTGGGACGGAGCCGGGCCGTGGCCAAGGTCAGCACGGACGGCGGGCGGAGCTGGGAGACGCGGGAGTTGCCGGAATTCTCGCGGAGATCGGCGGACGGGAGCGTCTCACTGGACCACTCGATGCTGTACACGGCCGACGGCCGGACGGTCTACGTGCGGGAGCAGCGCGGGGACAGCGTACGGATCCACGCCAGCACCGACGGTGGCCGGACCTGGGAGGCACGGGCGGTGGTCGACCTCGACGGCCCGATGCTGTCGCTGCTGCCGGTCGGCGATCGCACGGTCATCGTGGAGGGGCGGCACGGGACGTACCGCAGCACCGACCAGGGCCGGACCTTCACCCGGGTGGGACCGTCGCTGGGCAGCCGCGCCCACGCGATACCGGGCGGGTACGCCATCGCCACCAACAACAATGAGTACAGCCTGTGGCTGTCGCCGGACGGCGCGGAGTGGACCTACATCCGCCGGCCGGAGGTGCCCTGACCCCGGCGCCCGCCCCGTCCTCAGCGGAGGTTCAGGCCGCCGTCCAGCAGCACGACCTCCCCGGTGACGTACGAGTTGCGGATCAGGGCGGAGATCAGGTCGGCCACGTCCGACGGCTGGGCGGCGCGCCGCATCGGGCTGGAGGTCTGCCAGAGCTGCTGGGCGTCGGTCCAGTCGGCGGTGAGCGGCGTGTCGACGAGCCCGGGCGCGACCGCGTTGACGCGGATCTCCGGCCCGAGCGCGGCGGCCAGCAGCCTGGTCACGTGGTTGAGCGCGGCCTTGCTCGCGGCGTACGCGATCGAACTGCCCTTGGGCCTGACCCCCGCGTGGCTGGTGACGTTGACGATGCAGCCGCCCGACTCCCGCAGCGCCGGCGCGGCCGCGGTGCACAACAGCCACGGCGCGATCAGGTTGACGTCGAGCAGCCGCCGCCAGTCGTCGGCGGTCAGCGCCGCCAGGTCCGCGTGCGGCACCGGCCAGCTGATCCCCGCGTTGTTCACCAGCACGTCGAGCCGCCCGTATTCGGCCAGCACCCGGGGGACCAGGGCGCCGGCGGCCGCGTCGTCGGCGAGATCGGCCTGGAAGTAGGTGCCGCCCAGCTCGCCGGCCAGCGCGGTGCCCGCCGCACGGCTGGTGCGGGAATGCACCGCGACCGTCATCCCGTCCGCGGCCAGCCGCCGGGCCGTCGCGGCCCCGATCCCCGCGCCCGACCCCGTCACCAACGCCACCCTGTTCACCGGACCAGCCTTCAGCATCCAACCTGGTCGATGCGCGGCCGCACCTGGGCCGGTCGGGTCGCTGACAGCACTAGCGCAAATAGGTTTGCTGTGGAAACCTATTGGCATGACTACCGATTCGGTGCCCGCCGGCGGCGATCCCCGCCGGCTCCTGTCGGAGATCCGCGGCCTGGCCCACCGGGTGCGCCTCGACCAGCGACTGACCTGGGTCGCGCTGCTGGTGCTGGCCCTGGTGACCCTGATCGGGATCCCGTTCGACTGGTTCGGCATGAGTGCGCGCTGCCTCCCCGACGGCAGCTGCGAGTTCGCGCGACGAGGCGTGCTCTACTACTGGCCGCCGGCGCTCCTGCTGGCCTACGCGGCGATCGTCGTCTGCTACGTGCGGGCTGCCCGGGCACGCGGAGTGGGCGCCCGCGTGCTGCCCTACGCGATCACCGGCGCCGCGCTGACCGTCGTCTTCACCGCCGCGTGGGTGGCGGCAGCCCTGTACTTCCCGAGCCACCCGGTGCGGTTCCCGTCCTGGGTGCTCCTGGTCGACCGCCTGATCGCACCGTGGGGCATCATCGCGGTCGCGCTGCTGGTGCTGGCCCGGCTGGAACGCAACGTCGCGCTGCTGCTGTTCACCGGAGGATATCTGGTGGTGGCGCTGGCGCTGCCGACCAATGTCGGGTGGGAGACCTCCTGGGGGATCCGGGCGGGGTTCGCGATACCGCAGCTCATCTGCGCCGCGGTGCTGCTGCTGGGCGCGATCGGCTTCGCGGCGGCCCGCCGGCGGCAGCGGTGACCGCCGAGACCGGAAGCCCGGACCCGCGCGCGCCGGCCGCCCACCCGGTCACCGGGCTGGACGAGGTGGTGCACCAGCGGGTCCGGCTGGGGATCCTCACCATCGCGCACGAGGCACGCCGGGCGGAGTTCGGCTACCTGCGCACCCAGCTCGACCTGACCGCCGGAAACCTCTCCAAGCACCTGAGCGTGCTGGAGGCGGCCGGCCTGATCGGCGTCGAGAAGGGCTACGCCGGCCGGCGCGGCCGGACCTGGATCACCCTCACCGCCGCCGGCAGCACCGCGCTCTCTGAGGAGATCGGGCGGCTGAAGCTGCTCATCGCGCGGGTCGAGATCACCGACACCGGGGAGCACCGATGACCTCGGCCACGGCCGTCTTCCCGTCCAGCTCCCAGCCCTTCCCGTACGCCGCGGCGAAGGCGTCCTCGCCCAGCGCGGCCCGACCGCGCCGGGTGAGCTCGCGAACCTGCCGGTCGGTGCGGTCATGAGCGCCGCGCAGCCGGGAGGCGGCGCCGAGCAGGACGGCCGCGGTGTGCTGCCGCCCGTGCGCCTCGGCGAGCGCGGCCGCGCTCACCGCCACCAGCGCCAGGATCGGTAGGTCCCGGGTCGCCAGCGCCGCCGCGCACGCCGTGCTCAGCGCCTGCTCCGCGGCGGCCAGGTCACGCACCGCCAGGCAGAGCGAGACCCGTACGCCGCCGGCCAGCGCCCGCGCGTGATCGCCGGGGAACGGGGACTCGCCGGGCAGCGACCGCTCGGCGCCGTCGAGCAGTTCCCGCGCCCGGTCCAGATCGCCGAGCCGCACCCGGAGAGCGGCCTCCCACGCGTCGACCAGCACCAGCGTCTCCGGCGAGTTCGCGCCCAGCGCCCGCTGCCGGGCCGAGCCGATGGTCGCGATCGCCAGGTCGGTGTCGCCACGCCGCAGGTACAGGTCGATCCAGCGCAGGTCGATGAACACCTCGTCGCCGAGGCTGAGCGAGCCGAACTCGCCGGCCAGCGACCGGGCCTCGCGCAGGTCGGCCAGCGCGCCGTCGAGGTCGTCGTCGTACTGCCGCAGCTGGGCGCGCATCGGCAGGGTGCCGGCCCGGCCCCAGCGGTCGCCGGCCTGCCGGAAGCAGGCCAGGGCCGCCCGCACGTCGGCGCGCACCTCGTCGAGCCGGCCGGCGTTCTCGGCGACCTCGGCCCGGAACATGTGGGCCAGCCCGGACAGCCACACGTCGTCGCCGCCGACCCGGGGCTCAATGATGGCGAGCGCGGCCTCTTCCTCCTGCCGGAGCGCGAACGTCAGCGCGGCGAGCGCACCGGATGGGCACGGCAGCTCCGGGTACGCGAGCAGCCGGCCGGCCAGGTCGCGCAGCTGCGCCCGGTCCCCGGCGGTCGGTCCCGGCCCGGTGCCGGCGCGGTTGACCAGGTGGATCGCGTGGGCGCAGTCGCGGGCGGGCGTCGGCTCACCGCCGGGCACCGCCAGTGCCTCGCCCAGCCAGTAGGCCGCGTCGTTGTGCCGGCCGAACATCTGCCAGTACCAGGTCAGGCTCAGGGCCAGCGCGACCGCGCCGGGGGCGTCGCCGGTCTCGCACCGCCGGCGCAGGGCGGCCAGCGCGTTGTCGTACTCGGCGCTGATGACCCGCATGGCCGTCAGCTGGCCGGGCCCGCGCAGCTGCGGGTCGTACCGGGCGATCAGCTCGGCGGCGTAGCCGGCGGCCAGGTCGCGGACGGTGCCGAGCTCGCCCGTCCCGGCCAGGCGGTCGGTGCCGTACTCGCGCAGCGTCTCCAGCATCCGGTAGCGGCCCGGGTCGGGCGCGAGTCGCAGCAGCGACCGGTCGATCAGGCCCGCGAGCAGCTCGGGGAGCTCGTCGGCCGGCACCGCGGTGCCGGCGCAGACCGCGGCGGCCGAGGCCACGGTGACGCCGCCGGGCAGGATCGAGACGCGTTCGGCGACCGTACGCTCGTGCTCGCCGAGCAGGTCCCAGCTCCAGGCGATGACCGCGCGCAGCGTGCGGTGCCGGGGCGGCGCGGTGCGGCTGCCGTTGGCGAGCAGCCGGAACCGGTCGTCCACCGGGCCTCGGCTTCGGTCTTCCGCCGCGGGCCGGGCGAGCCCGGCGGCCAGCTCGGGCAGTGACAGCGTCCGCAGCCGGGCCGCGGCCAGTTCCAGGGCCAGCGGCAGCCCGTCCAGGCCGCGGACCACCCGCCGGACCTCGGGCAGCGTCGTGGCATCAACGTCGAAGCCCGGGCGTACGGCCGCGGCCCGCGCGGCGAACAGGCGCACCGACGCCGCCCGCCGGGTCTGCTCGACGCCGTCGTCCGGGCCGGGCAGCGCGAGCGGGCCGAGCGGCACGAGCGCCTCGCCGTCGATCGCGAGGGGTTCGCGGCTGGTGGCGAGCACGCGCAGCCGAGCGCATCGGGACAGCAGTGCCGCGACCAGGTGGGCCACCGCGTCGATCAGGTGCTCGCAGTTGTCGACCAGCAGCAGGATCTCCCGGCCGCCGAGCTGCTCGCCGAGCACGTCCAGCTCGTCGCCCTCGGCCCGCGCCCGGGCGTCGAACATCGCGCCGCCGCGCAGCCCGGTCCCGGCGAGCACGGCCGCGGCGACCTCGGCCGGCTCGGTGAGCGAGGCGAGGTCGATCATCCAGGCGCCGTCGCGGTACTCCTGGCGGTGCCGGCGGGCGGCCTCGACGGCGAGGCGGGTCTTGCCGGCGCCGCCGGGACCGAGCACGGTGACCAGGCGCCCGGAGGCGAGCAGCGTGCCGATCCGGGCGAGGTCGTCGTCGCGTCCGACGAAGCTGGTCAGCGGCGCGGGCAGGGTTCCCGGCTGCTCCTTCGCCACGGTGTCGGCGGCGCGCAGCAGGCGCAGGTGGCGTTCGGTCAGGGCGGAGCCCGGGTCGGTGCCGAGGGCGTCGGCCAGGGCCTGCCTGGTCTGCTCGTACCGGGCCAGGGCCTCGTTCTGCCGGCCCTGGGCGGCGAGCGCGTCCATGAGCAGCGCGGCCGCCCGCTCGTGGACCGGCTGCTCGGCGAGCAGGGCGGTCAGCCGGGCGGAAGCGGCCTCGGCCCGGCCCAGGGACAGCTCGGCGTCGGCGAGGTCGGCGACCGCCTCGACCGAGGTGTACGCCAGCCGGGTCGCGGCGGCGGGCGCC
>NZ_QHHV01000223.1:0-66007 GCF_003947245.1 Actinoplanes sp. ATCC 53533
ACCGGTGCCCGGGTGGTGTTGACGCAGGGCAGTCTCATGGGCCGGTTCCGGGGTTATGAAGGCCGGTTGGTGTGTGTTGACACGGTTGTGGTCGAGGGGTTCCCGGTCACGGATCCGGTGCGGTCGACTTCGGCGGAGTCGTTGGCGTATGTGATCTATACGTCGGGCTCGACGGGCCGGCCGAAGGGGGTGCTGGTCGAGCACGGAGGGCTGGCGAACTTCGTCCGTTGGTGTGTGGAGGGCTATTCCGGTCGTGGTGTGGGTGGGGCGCCGGTGTTCTCCTCGATCGGGTTCGACGCGGTGGTGCCGAATCTGTTCGGCCCGTTGATCGCCGGTCAGACCGTTCATCTGTTACCGGAGGGGTTCGACATCGCCCGGTTGGGGGAGTTGCTCGTCGCTGGTGGGCCGTACTCGTTCATCAAGCTCACCCCGTCGCATCTGGATTTGTTGACCGCGCAGTTGACACCGGCCGAGGCGGCGGGGTTGGCCGCGACGGTGGTGGTCGGGGCCGAGTCGTTCTCGGCGGCGTCGTTGGAGTATTGGCGGCGGTTGGCCCCGGACGTGGTGGTGCTCAACGAGTACGGGCCGACCGAGGTGACGGTGGCCAATTCGGTGTTCCAGGCTGACGGGCTGGTCTCGACGCGGACGGTGCCGATCGGCCGGCCGATCCCGAACACGTGGATGTTCGTGGTGGATTACGCCGGTGAGTTGGCCGAGGTCGGTGTCACCGGTGAGTTGCTCGTGGGTGGGATGGGTGTGGTCCGGGGTTATCACGGCAGGCCTGATCTGACCGCGGACAAGTTCATCCCGGACCGGTTCGGACCGGTACCGGGTGGTCGGCTCTACCGGACCGGGGACCTGGCCCGGGTCCTTCCCGACGGCAACGTCGAGTTCCTCGGCCGGTCCGACGACCAGATCAAGATCCGCGGCTACCGGGTAGAACCCGGCGAGGTCGAGGCGGCGGTGGTCAGCCATCCGATGGTGACCGCCGCCCACGTCACCGTGGCCGACGACCTGGTCGGTGGCCCGCAACTGGTCGGCTACGTGGTCCCGGCCGACGCGCCCGCCCCGGCGGTGCTGCGCGAATATCTGAGCAGCCGCCTACCGGCCTACATGCATCCCACCGCGTGGGTGTTCCTCGACGGGCTCCCGCTGAACCCGAACGGGAAGATCGACCGCAAGGCCCTGCCCACCCCCGGCACGGTCACCACCTCCAGCTACCAACCACCCGTGACACCCGCCGAACACGACCTCACCCGGATCTGGCAGACCGTCCTCGGCCGTGACCGCATCGGCGTCTTCGACAACTTCTTCGACCTCGGCGGCCACTCCCTACTCGCGATCCAACTGGTCAACACGATCAACCGCGACACCCCCATGCGGATCAGTGCCCGCGACCTGTTCACCCACCCCACCATCCGCGACCTGGCCGGTCTGACCGCCGCCATGGTCGCGGCCCGCGACGGCGACACGGTGGTGACCCTCCGCGCCGCCGCGCCGGGCGGGCGCCGGCTCTTCTGCGTGCACCCCAGTGGCGGCAGCGTCCACTGGTACTACCGGCTGGCCCAGAGCCTGCGCGACGGCGACGGGCTGCTGGGCCTGCAGGCGCCGGGGGTGGAGGGTGACGCCGAGCCGCTGGCCGACATCTCCGACCTGGTCGACGTCTACCTGCGCGACCTCCGGCGGGAACAACCAACCGGCCCGTACGCGCTGCTCGGCTGGTCATTGAGCGGTCCCATCGCGCTGGAGCTGGCCCGACGGTTGCGTGGCGAAGGCGAACACGTGGACCTGCTCCTGCTCGAACCGTCCTGGCCCGACCGCCGCACCATCGCCACCCTCCGGCAGACCATCGCCGAGCATCGCCACGCCGCCGACCTGATCGACGCCCTGGTCGCCCAGCGCGCCGCCGCCTCGACCGGCGCGTCCGTGAGCGCGTCCATCGTCGAGCTGGAGCGCCAGCTGACCGAGCTGGCCTCCTCCTCCGACGTCCTCTCCGAGGTCATGCTGGAGCTGGACAGCTCGGTCACGGTCCGCACCGCCGGCCTGCTCTACGAAGCCTTCGTGGCCTGGGATCCGGTGCCGTACGACGGCGACGCGGATGTCGTCGTCACGCCGGAGTGCGTCGGTGCCGATCTCGACCATCCGTCCAAGGCCTCGGTCGGCTCCTACGCCGAGTACCTGGCCGAACTGGAGCGGCTGATGCCCTCCGGTCCACGGATCCACCTGGTCGAGGGCGACCACCTGACCATGCTGGGCCCCGACCACGCGCCGGAGGTGGCCGAGGTGTTCTACCGCGTCGTCGGTGCGGATGGCCCGGCGATATCGGCCCGATAGCCGGCTGGTGAATGGTGGCGTCATCTGGTGCGATGAGAAGGAGCGAACCCATGATGGACGATCCCGCGGTGATGTTCCGGGTCGTGGTCAATCACGAGGAGCAGTACTCGATCTGGCCGGTCGGTCGCGAGAACGCCCTCGGCTGGACCGACGAGGGCACGTCGGGCACCAAGGACGAGTGCCTGGCCCACATCAACGAGGTCTGGCTGGACATGCGGCCGCTGAGCCTACGGCGGCGGATGGCCGAGTCGGCGTGACACCGCCGTCGCCCGACCTGGCAGACCCGGCGCTGTACGGGGCCGGTGACCCGGTGCCGGTCTGGCGGCGGCTGCGTGCGGAGGCGCCGGTCTACTGGAACGAACGGCCCGACCAGGACGGCTTCTGGGCGCTGACCCGCTATCGGGACGTGGCCGCCGTGTACAAGGACCACCACACGTTCACGTCGCAGCGGGGCATGCGGCTGGACCTGGACCAGCGGGCCAGCGACGCCGCCGCCGGGAAGATGCTGATCGTCACCGACCCGCCCCGGCACCACCAGATCCGGCGGCTGATCAGCTCAGCCTTCACGGCCCGGACGGCCAGCCGGCTCGAGGACACCATGCGGGCCACGGTCGGCCGCATTCTCGACGACGCCCTGGCCGCCGGCACGGTCGACTTCGCCGACGTGGCCGCCCAACTGCCCGTGTCGGTCATCTGTGACCTGCTCGGCGTGCCCCCGGCCGACTGGGCCTTCATGCTCGACCGGACCCGGCTCGCGTTCGGCGACCGCGGGGGCGCGGTCGACCCCGCGCGGGCCGCCCTGGCCGCCGCCGAGGCCCACGCCGACCTGCTGACCCACTACGCCGACCTGGTCGACTTCCGGCGGCGGGAGCCGGGCGAGGATCTCATCACCGCGATGGCCCACGGCGACATCGACGGCGTCCCGCTGACCGATGAGGAGATCTTCCTCAACTGCGACGGGCTGATCTCCGGTGGCAACGAGACGACCCGGCACGCCTCGATCGGCGGCGTGCTCGCCCTGATCGGCCACCCCGACCAGTGGCACCGGTTGCGCACCGAGCCGGCGGTGCTGGCCACCGCGGTGCCCGAGGTGCTCCGCTACACCAGCCCGGCCCTGCACGTGCTGCGGACCGCCGTGGTCGACACCACGATCGGCGACCAGCCCATCCGGGCTGGCGACCGGGTCACCCTGTGGAACGCCGCGGCCAACCGCGACGACGAGATCTTCACCGACCCCGATGGGTTCGATATCACTCGGACCCCCAATCAGCACCTGGCCTTCGGCGCGGGCGGGCACTACTGCCTCGGCGGCGCGCTGGCGAACACCGAACTGCGCGTGCTGTTCGGCGAGTTGGCGCGACGGGTCGACCAGGTCGAGTTGGCCGGGCCGGTCCGTCGGTTGAACTCCAATCTCATCTGGGGCATCGAGTCGATGCCGGTCACTCTCCGGGAAAGTTGAGCCGTGCTGCAGCTGTTGCGGGACCGAAACGTCCGTTGGTACCTCCTGGCCCAGGCCCTGTCGCTGTTCGGCGACACGGCCCTGTGGCTGGCGGCTGCGGTCTGGGTCAAGACGCTGACCGGCAGCAATGCCGCCGCCGGCCTGGTCTTCTTCGCCTTCGCCGCCGCCCAGCTGTTCGGTCCGCTCGGCGGGCTGCTCGTCGACCGGGTCAGACGCATCCCGGTGCTCCTCGCGACCAACGTCAGCACCGCCGTCGTGGTGGCCGCGCTGCTGCTCGTCCGCGACGCCGACGACATCTGGCTCGTGTACGTGGTGATGGTGTTCTACGGGATCTCCAACACGGTGCTGGCCGCGGCCCAGTCGGCGCTGCTGTCGGTGATGGTGCCGGCCAAGCAGCTGGGCGACGTCAACGGCGTGGTGCAGACGGTGACGCAGGGCATCCGGCTGGGCGGCCCGCTGGCCGGCGCCGGCCTGTTCGTGATCCTCAGCCCATACGTCGTCGTCCTGCTCGACGTGGGTACGTTCCTGGTCGCCGCGGCGCTGCTGACGTTGATCCGCGTGGACGAGCCGGCGCCCGAGGCGGGCCAGCGGACCAGCTGGGCCGCGCTGTCGGCCGGGGCACGGCATCTGTTCGGCCGGGCCGGCCTGCGCCAGGTGATGTTCGCGGCCGCCTTCGCCGTGACGTTCTTCGGCTTCCTCGAGTCGCTCCTGTTCGCCGTGGTCGACTCGGGCCTGCACCGCTCGCCGGCCTTCGTCGCCGTCCTGGCCACCGCGCAGGGCTGCGGCGGGATCGTCGGCGGCCTGCTGGCCGGCCGGATCATGCGGGCCACTACGGCCGGCCTCACGGTGGGGCTCGGGCTGTTGCTGTTCGCCATCGGCATGCCCCTGCTGGCGGTGGGCCTCGTGCCGGTCGTGCTGGCCGGGATGGTGCTGGTGGGCATGTCCCTGCCATGGATCGTCGCCGGTTCGATCACCCTGCTCCAGCAGTCCACCCCGTCGGCGCTGCAGGGGCGGGCCTACGCGGCGCTGAACGTGTGCCTCAGCGTGCCCCAGGCGCTCTCCATCGCCTTCGGGGCGGCACTCGTGTCCGTTGTGGACTATCGAGTGCTGATCGCCGCGGTCGGCGTCGCCTTCGGCCTGAGCGCCCTGTACCTGTTGACCCGCAAGGAACAGCGCCGTTCGCCCGAGGAAGCGGCCGAACCGTCTGAGGCGTCCGAGGCGTCCGAGGCGTCCGAGGAGACGGTCGAGTCGGCCGGGCCGCTCGCCACAAGCTGACCCGCCGGTCGGCCGACGATGCGCGACCACGCATCGATGGCCGACCGATACGGCTTCGATAGCCGGTCGTGATGGATTTAGGGTCGCGGATCGGATTGCCCGCCGGTCGCGGCGTCGGCCCAAGCCCGGCGCCCGCCGATGTCAGCCGCGGTCTCGTCGTCCCTGACCGAAGGAATCGTCATGACCCCTGTACCGACTCTCCCGCTGGAACCGTTCTCGCCGGCGGCCTCTCTTTCGATATGTGTGTTCTGCGGTGCCCGATCCGGAGCGGAGGAGGACGTCGCCGCGGCCCGAGAGCTCGGGACGCTGATCGGCCGGGCCGGCCACCGGCTCATCTACGGCGGGGGCGGCTCGGGCCTGATGGGCGAGGTGGCATGGGCCGCCTACGACAGCGGTGCCGACGTGATGGGGATCATCCCGGCCTTCCTCTACGAACGCGAACGGGGCATCGCCGCCCCGCCCCAGGAGCGGTTCCTCACCCCCACCATGGCCGCCCGGAAGGAGCGCATGCTCGCCTGCGCCGACGTCTTCCTGGCCCTGCCCGGCGGGTACGGCACGCTGGACGAGATCTTCGAAGTGCTCTCGCTGAACTACCTCGGGCTGCACGCCAAGCCGATGGTGCTGCTCGACGTCGGTCAACGGTGGCGGGGCCTGCTCCAGCTGAACACCGATATCGTTCACAACGGATTCGCGGACGCACCGGCCGACAACCTGTTCCGGACCGTGGACACCCCCAGCGCCGCCCTCAAGACCATCGAGGCCCTCACGGCCGGCCTGCCGGTGTTCGCCGCCGAGCCCGAGCGGGTGACCCGATGACGTCGACCCCGCCGGCCGTCCGGAGCCCGCGCTCGGCGGGAAACGTCGGTGTGGCCGCGGATCCGGAGCCGCGGGTCGACGGTGCGCGGGTGCTCCGGACGGTCGAGGAGCTGGCCTGGTTCGGGGCCGACGAGCGGGGCGGCGTGTCACGCCTCGGCTTCTCGCCGGCCGACGACGAGGCCCGGCGCTACCTGGCCGACGCCGCCCGCGAGGTCGGCCTGGTGCCGACGGTCGACCCGGCCGGCAACCTGATCGTGCGGCGGCCCGGCGCCCGGACGGACGTGCCGGCGTTGCTGATGGGCTCCCATCTCGACAGCGTCAGCAACGGCGGCCGGCTCGACGGTGCCTACGGTGTGGCCGCCGCCTGGGAGGTGCTGCGGGTGCTGGCCGCACACGACACCCCGCTGCGGTACGAGCCGGTGGCGATCGCCTTCGCCAACGAGGAGGGTTCCCTCTTCCCGTACCCGTTCTGGGGTTCGCTGGCCGTGGTCGGCCAGCTCGACAACCCCGAGGACGCCACCGACGTCAACGGCGCCTCGCTGCGGCGCCCGTTGCGCGAGACCGGCGGCGATCTGGACCGGACGGCGGAGGCGGCGTGGCCCCCCGGGTCGGTCGGCGCCTACCTCGAGCTGCACATCGAGCAGGGCCCGGTGCTGGAGCGGGCGGGCGTGACCATCGGGGTGGTCGACGCCGTGGTGGGCCGGACCATCTTCGACCTGGTGGTGACCGGTCGGCAGAACCACGCGGGCACGACGCCGATGGACGGGCGGGCCGACGCGCTGACCGCGGCCGCGCGGCTGGTCCTGGCCGTCGAGTCCGTCGCCCGCGACCGCAAGCTGTGCGCGGTGGCGACGGTCGGGGTGCTCACCATCGAACCGGGGGTCACCAACGCCGTCCCGGGCCTGGTGCGGATGTCGGCCGAGATCCGCGACAACCGGGCCGACCGGCTGGCCACGGCCGAGGCGGCGGTGCTGGCCGAGGTGGCCCGCGTCGACAGCGCCGGCGAGGTCGACGCCACGGTCCGCGCGGTGACCCGGTTCGGCCCGGTGCCCACCGAGCCGGCGTTGCGCGACGTCATCACCGCCGCTGCCCGCGAACTCGGGCTGTCACACCGCACCATGCCCAGCGGCGCCGGCCATGACGCGCAGATCATCGCCGCGATCGCCCCCATCGGAATGATCTTCGTGCCGAGCCGGGGCGGGGTCAGTCACGCCCCCGATGAGGACTCGGACGATGCCCACCTGATCGCCGGAGCAGAGGTCCTGCTCCGGGCGGCTCTGCGCCTCTGACCGGTACAGCTCGCGGGACTGCCCGGCCGGGCACCCCCCCAGAGGGCCTGGTGCCCGAGCGGCCTGTGGGTAGCCGCCCGGCCGTCCACAAAGGTCACCCGGCGGCGCTGGGGCCTCGGTTCGCATACTCGAAGAGCCGGTTGAAGTAGATGTCGTTGAGGTCGCGGCCGGCGTCGACGCGCGCGGCGAAGGGGCGTGCGGTGGTGGCCGCCGGCGCCCAGGGCGTCGCCGCGGCGAAGCCGGCCCCCAGCGTGCTGTCGCGGATCACGAGCTGCCCGTTGGGGGTGACCCCGGGCAGATAGCCGGTCGTGCCCGCGCCCTGGTCCCAGGCCCGGCCGAGACGGCCGGTCGGCGCCGCCCGGTAACCCTCGTCGGCGGTGATCCGCGACCGGACGACCAGGAATCCGTACGGATAGGAGGGGTCGGTGTTCGGTGCGAAGATCACGCCGCCGGAGTCCTTGCGCGTGGAGACCAGGTGGAAGCGGGTGCGCGTGAAGACGGCACTGGCGCGGCCGAAGACGAAGTCCGTGTCACCCTCGATGTAGCTGTCCCGCACGAAGACCCGGGCGATCCGGGCGACGTCGTTCGCGTTGGCCAGGAACGTGTCCTGTCGACTGATCAGGCGCATGTCCTCCAGCTGGGTGCGGTCGGCGTCGGTGCGCAGGGCGAGCGCCTGGTGGGTGCCGCGGTCGACCGTGTCCAGCAGGGTGTTGGTGATGGTCAGACCCTTGAGCTGCAGGTCGGTGCTCTGCGACCAGACCACGGTGGCGCACAGTCCGGCGTTGGTGCTGGTCCGCGTCGCGCAGGACCGGAACATCTCCCAGGCCGGGTCGCCCTCGGCATAGCGCCCGTCGGGATTGACCAGCGCGGCCCACGCGGCCGGGGTGAGCGTCGCGTCCACGGTGAATTCCAGCCGCACATCGGCGGGGCGGCCGACGCCGTAGATGGTCAGCGGCGGTGAGCCGGCCGGGATGAAGACCGTCCCCGGGTACGTGCCCGGCAGGATCGCGATGGAGCGGCGGGTGCTGCCACCGGCCTTGAACGCCGCGTTCACCGCAGCCTGCACGGTGGAGAATCCGCGGCCCCCGACCACGAAGTCGCGGTGCCGGGTCACGATCGGCTGCGGCCGCCACGGGTCTGCCACCGGCGCGGCATACGGCCCGGAGAAGCCGAGATAGTTTCCGGGGGTGAACGGCGCAGCCTCCGCCGGTGACAGGATCGGCCGCGACGCCGTGCCGGGCCCGCCATGAGCCGACGCGAAAGCGGGCGTCGCCGCCAGCACGCTCACGGCCGCTGCGGCCGCCGTCATCCACCGTGCGATTCTCATCGTCGTCTCCCAGGCAAGCGCTTACCTCAGCGGTTTCAGGCATCATATGATCGAGAAGCATCGATTGTATGCCCCGTGGTCGATCGATTTCCGGGCGACGGGGGTTTCGAGTGATCAGATCAAGATCGCAGCGAGGGCGCGGAACGCGTCGGCGGGGAACGTCCGCACCGGACCGGCAGTGCTCCTCGATCCCGGCCGCGACCCGCTCGGCGTCGTCGCGCCGGTATGTCCGGGGCGAGGTCAACGACGCCGGTGCGGAGGTTTGCGGGCGACGAGGATCGGGCGCAGCAGTGTCCGCGACCGAAGCCGGTTCGGCGCGGGCGGTTTCATCAGGCGCCCGTCTCGGCCGATGGCGCGGTGTCCGGACCGGTCGGGTCGATCGTGCTGTCGCGCGACCTGCGGCCACCGACCCGACGGCGCCGATCACGGCCTGCACCAGCGGACTCCGCGATGCCGGTCCGTGGCCCGTTCGGGTGACGACGGGCAAAGGGCGGCGGAAGCCGGACAAGGCCACCGGGGATGGGCTCACTCGATCCGCCCCGGCGAGGCGACACCGGCGGCGACCCAAGCCACCCCGTGGCGATGGAAACCGCGCTATGTGCCGCGGGAAGAACCCCCGTCGTCGGTCGGTGCCGGAGATGCGGTGACCTCGGCCAGGCTCCGAGCGTACGCCGTGTCCAGATCGAGCCCGCCCAGAATGTGCATGGCGACGCGCGCAGCCGTCGCGGTCCAGCCACGCCCGCCGCGCGTGAGGTCGGTCAGGGCGCCCCGGTCCACGTCGGCGAGCGCCCGGCGCAGGGCGTGCGTGGTGTCCACCCCGGTCTGTTCCCAGATCCACTGGGCGGCGACCACCGCATCGCCAACGACGGCGGGCTCCGCATCCAGCTCCGGGGCCAGGTATGGCAGGCCGGCCTCGTTGGCGCCGTAGTGCAGGTCCAGCGCCGCCAGCGTCCGGCCGGCGGCCCGGTCGGTCGGATCTCGTCGGAGACGCTCGCTGGCGTACGCCCGCAGCTTGCTTACCGTGGCCCGGTCGTTCCACTGCCCGGTCCAGAAGGGATCCGTGCGGGGCAGCGCCTCCATGTCCGCCCAGATCGCCCGCAGCGGGGTCGTGAAGCGCTCGACGACGTCCGGGTGCCCCACGCCGAACCCTGTCCCGGTCACGAGCGTGGCGATGTCGTCCGGCGTCATGCTGGAATCGTCGCACGGCAGGTCCGGCGTCGAACGCACCCTCACCGCGGCTGCGGTCCAGAAGGGAACGCCACGAGGCTTCAATCCGTCGGGTCGGCAGAGGTCTCCACGGGGAATTCCATGGTCCACCACGAGCCGCCGCTTGATCAACACGGCCTCAAGCTTTCCCGGACGTGAATGCTCGTCACGTAGCCCATGACATCTGCAACTGTTCGGCCGTAGCCGCGTCGCGGAGACTGGACCCAGGCCAATCCAACTTGGAGGTTTAGTGCTCGCGGTCGACGGGGTCCTCGCAGTCTCCCTTTCCTGTCCGCTGGCCAACGCCGTAGACGGCGTCGGTAAGGCGCTGATCGCCCCGATCGCGGCGTACGTCATCGCCTTTCCGATCATCATGGTTTTCGGCGGATTCGGGCGTGGGCAGATCAGCAGCCTCATCGGCACCTTGGGGCTCTACTTCGGCAGCCGCACCAAGCTCATCGTTTTCGGGATCTTCGCACTGTGCGGGGCGGCTGGCGGCGGACTGATCGCCGCCGCCAACTCGTGGAGCAGCGGCTGTATTCCGTGACGACGGCGCCGGCTTTGAGGTCAGCCACCGCATCGTGGACGACAACGCCGTGTTCACCTGTCAGGTCAAGTCCCAGGACGAGAAGCTGCTGCCCGCCCTCGAACGGGTCACGCGCAGCGAGTGTCTGGACCTGATGGACACGCTGGCCGGCCCGCGCCCGATCTCCTATCTGGGCAACGGCTTCCTGACCGTTCGGTAGTCCACTTCACGAGCAGCGTGGTCAGGCTGCTGGAAGGGCCGGCTCCCCGGTTCGGTCAGCCGGCGAGTTGGTCGCGGCGGCGGGTGAGGTAGGCCTGTTCCGCGGGGTTGCCGGTGAGATCGATGGCCCGGTCGTACGCCGCCCGTGATTCGCCGCTGCGCCCGAGTCGCCGCAGCAGGTCGGCGCGCGCGGCGTGCAGGGCGTGGTAGCCGTCGAGGATCCCGGCGAGCCGGTCGATCTCGGCGAGCCCGACCCCGGGGCCGTCGATCTCGGCGATCGCGACCGCGCGGTTGAGCCGCACGATCGGCGAGGGGTCGAGCAGCACCATGCGGCCGTAGAGGGTGACGATCGTGGACCAGTTGGTGTCCCGGGCGGATGGGGCCTCCGTGTGGACCGCGTTGATCGCGGCCTGCAGCTGGTAGCGCCCGGGTGGGTCACCGCCGGTCGCCACCGCCCTGATCCGCTCGCGGACCAGGGCGTTGCCCTCGGCGATGAGGGTGCGGTCCCATGCGCCGCGGTCCTGCTCGTCGAGGGTCACCAGCTCCCCGGTGCGGGACACGCGTGCCGGTCGCCGGGCCTCGGTGAGGAGCATCAGGGCGAGCAGTCCGGCGACCTCGCCGTCGTCCGGGAGGAGGGTCCGGAGCAGGCGGCCGAGGTGGATCGCCCGGTCGGTGAGGTCGGCGCGTACCGGGGCGTCCCCCTGGCCGGCCAGATAGCCCTCGTTGAAGATGAGGTAGACGACCGCGAGTACGCCGGCGAGCCGGTCGCGGATGTCGTCGGCCGAGGGCACCCGGTAGGGAATGCCTGCCGCCTTGATCTTCGCCTTGGCCCGGGTGATCCGACGCGCCATCGTGGTCTCCTGCACCAGAAAGGCGCGGGCGATCTCGGGGGCGGTGAGGCCGCCGAGCAGGCGCAGGGTGAGCGCCACCCGGGCCTCCATCGCGAGCGCGGGGTGGCAGCAGGTGAAGACCAGTCTGAGCCGGTCGTCCTCGACGGGGCCGGTCGGCTCGGGCGGGGTGTCGTCGTACCCGATTCGGGCCGCCTGGTGCTTGGCGTCGCGCTGCGACTCGCGGCGGAGCCAATCGATCGCCTTGCGGGTCGCGGTGGTGGCGAGCCAACCACCGGGATTGTGCGGTACGCCCGCGCGCGGCCACCGCTCCGCGGCCGTTACGAACGCCTCGGCGGTCGCTTCCTCGGCGACGTGGAGGTCGCCGAAACGGCGCGTGAGGTCGGCGACCAGGCGCGCCCACTCCTCGTGGTGGGCACGGGTGATCGCCTGCTCGACGGTAGGGTCGGTCACGGCTTCAGCAGTGCTTTCGACCCTTCGGCGGCGAGTGCCGGCCCGTGGACGGACAGCGGACACCTGGGCACCGGGCTCACTTCTTCCCGGAGCCGTCCCGCCGGGCCAGCCCGGGACCTCGGAACCGGTGCACCTCCTGCGGCCAGTCGAGCACGGTCGCGAGCCGGCCGGCCCAGTATCGCGCCGCCTCGTCGTCGGGCACGTTCACGACGGCGAAGCCGCCGAGGTGCTCCTTGGTCTCGACGTACGGGCCGTCGGTGAAGACCGGCTCGCCGTCGACCAGCTCGACACCACACAGCGCGGTGGACCGGTCGAGCCCGCCGTTGGAGAAGATCAGGACACCTTCCGCCAGCATCTCCTCGACTACCGCCCGGGCCGCCGTGCCCTTCTCGCGCACTTCCTCCGCCGTTTGGTCGGGCACCCACTCGTCGTTGAAGGTGATCAGGTACTCCGTCATGGTCTTCTCCTCGTGGTCCCGGGGTGAGGGCGGCCCGGCCGGCCGCCACACTAGTTCTACGAACGGCTGCGCCTCGATACGACACCATTGATTCGCCCATCGGCCTGTCGCTCAACGGCAGTTGTGCTCCATCATGGAGCAGCACGCCGCGAGTTTCATGGGCATCGGGAGGATTTGTGCGGGTTCGGCTCCTCGGGCCTATTGACCTGGTGGCCGACGGCCGGCCGGTGGTGGTGGCGGGATTCCGGCGCAAAGCGCTGCTGGCGGTCCTCGCGTTGCACGCCGGCGAGATCGTCGGCACCGAGCGGCTGATCGACATGGTCTGGCCCGACAAAGCCGGCCGAACAGGCCTGAACACGGTGCAGAGCCACATGTCGTACCTGCGCCGCCTGTTCGGCGTGGCCTCGGCCGTCCTCGCCAGCCCGCCGGGCTATCGGTTGAACCTGCCGGACGAGCCGACCGACGTGGTCGTCGCCGAACGGCTCATCCGGGCCGGGCGGGAAGCACCCGACCCACGTCGCCGGGCGGCCCTGCTGGGGGAAGCGCTGGGGATGTGGCGCGGGCGCCCGCTGCTCGACGTCGCCCAGGTGCCGTGGCTGGCCGGGCAGGCGGACCGGCTGGCCACGCTCGAGTCGGAGACGCGCCGGGCGTTGATCGACGCGCGGCTCACGCTGGGGGAGCACACCGCGGTCCTGCCGGAGCTCGGCCAGGTGGCCGCCCAGCGTCCCTTCGACGAGCAGGTTCAGGCGCAGTTGGTGCTCGCGCTCTACCGGGCGGGACGGCAGGCCGAGGCGCTCGCCGTGCTGCGGGACATCCGCGCCCGGCTCGTGACCGAGCTGGGCATCGATCCGGGGCCCGCGCTGCGCAGCCTGGAGGAGGCCGTGCTCCGGCAGGACCCGGCGCTGGTTCCGCCGGCTGTGCCCGTACCGGTCTCGGTTGTGCCGCCGCCGCGCCCGACGCCGAACCGGGCCCAGCTCCCCGGCTCGGGCCCGCCGCTGGCCGGGCGTGCCGGCCAGGTGGCGGCGCTCGACCGGTTGCTGGCGGGCCTGGGCGCCGGGGTGCCGCCGGTGGTGCTGGTGACCGGCGATCCGGGGATCGGCAAGACGAGGCTGCTGGGCGAGCTGGCGCGGCGGGCGGAGCGCGACGGGCGGCTCGTGCTCTGGGGCCGGACGGCGGAGTTCGAGCAGGAGGTGCCGTTCGCGCCGGTGCGCAACGCCCTCGGTGATCATCTCGCCGAGGCGCAGCCGGCGAGCTTCGCGGAATTGTCCACCGAGGACCTCCGGCTGGTGCGCGAGGTGCTGCCGACGCTGGCCGGCCCGGCCGCCGACGAGGCGTCGCGGCGGGTGCTCACGGCGGAGCGGTACCGGCTGCACCGGGCGCTGCGCGGGGTGCTGGAGGCGCTCGCCCAGCCGGCCGGGCTGGTGTTCATCCTCGACGACGTGCACTGGGCCGACCACGGCTCGGTCGAGTGGCTGGACCACCTGCTGCGCCATCCGCCGCGCGGGCCCGTGCTGGTGGCCGTCGCCTACCGCCCGCGCCAGGTGTCCGGAGCCTTCCGGCAGGCCCTCGGCCGGGCGAGCCAGGACGGCGTGGCGGAGGTCCTGGAGCTGGGGCCGCTCACCTTCGCCGAGGCGGACGGCCTGCTGCCGGTGCGCCTGGACCGGGCGCGGCGCCGCCGGCTGTACGACCTCAGCACCGGCAACCCGTTCTATCTCCAGGCGCTGGCCAGGGCGGACCCGGCGAGCGACAGCGCCGGCCCGGGCGCCGACGACGATGCCCTGCCGCCGGCGGTGCTGTCCGCGCTGGCCGCCGAGCTCGACGCGCTCACGCCGGTCGAGACCCAGGTGGCCTGGGCGGCGGCCGTCGCCGGTGACCTGACCGAGCCCGGCATCATCGCCGGCACGGCGGATCTGCCGGTCGCCGAGGTGCTCGGCGCGCTGGACGGCCTCGTCGCGAGGGACCTGCTGCGTCCCGTGCCGCGCACCGGCCGCTTCCAGTTCCGGCATCCCCTCCTGCGCCGGGTCACCTACGATGCCGCGGGCGCCGGGTGGCGCGTCGCCGCCCACGACCGCGCGGCGGCTGTGCTCCGCCAGCAGGGCGCTCCCGCGATCGAGCAGGCACCCCACGTGGAACGGTCCGAGCGCCGCGGCGACCGGCACGCCGTGGGCATTCTGCGCGAGGCGGCCGCCGCCGCGCTGCACAGCAGCCCGGCAGCGGCCGCGCACTGGCTCGGCGCGGCCCTGCGGATCATTCCCGATGACGTCGCCGCCATGCCCGCCCGGCTTGAGCTGCTCACCATGCGGGCACAGGCGCTGAGCCTCGGCGGCCGGCTCGTGCAGAGCCGGGACGCGCTCCACGACCTGCTGCGCCTGGTGCCCGCCGAGGCCGCCGGCATGCGGGCCGAGGTGGTGATCAACTGCGCCGGGACCGAACGCCAGTTGCGGCGGCACCGGGAGGCGAACGCCCTGCTGCGTACCGAATTGGCGAAGCTCGCCGATCGCGAGGGCCGCGCCGCGGTCCGGATGATGCTGGGGGTGGCGTCCGGCCGGATCCAGGGCGGCCTGGCCGGCGACGGCCGGGAGTGGCCCCGCCGGGCGCTGCGGGCCGCCCGGCGGCTCGGCGACCGCGGCCTGATGACGTGTGCCCTGGTGGAATGCGTGCTGGCCGACCAGGCCTCGGGTGACCTCGGCGAGCACACCGGCGACTGCCTCGACGAGGCGGCGAGTCTGGTGGACGCGATGCCGGACGCCGAGCTCGCGGCCAGCCTGCCCATCGCGGTCTGGCTCCCCGCGGCCGAGACCGCGCACGAGCGGATGAGCGACGCCCTGCGGCACCTCGACCGGGCCCTGGAGGTGGCCCGCAAGACCGGGCAGACCTATGTGATCGGCGGCGTGCACGTGCTCCGGGCCAACACGCTGGTGCTGATCGGCGACCTCGGCGGGGCGACCCGCGCGCTGGAGGACGGCCGGGACGCGGCCGTGCTGGCCGGCACCGACGGACCGCTCTGCGCGGCGCTGGCCCTGCGGAGCCAGACCGCCGCCCTGCGGGGCGATCTCGAGGGCGCGCTCGGATCGGGCAAGGAGGCGCTGCGGCTGATCGGCGAGCGACCGGACTACTTCTCCGGCGCGGCGATGCCGGCCCTGGCCTCGGCCCATCTGCTGGCCGGCGACGCGGCCGCCTGCGGCGACCTGTTGGCCGGCGGCCCGGAGCGCTACGTGACGACACCCCTGGTACGCAGCACGTGGTTCGAGACCCTCGCCGGGGCGGCGGCCGCGGCGGGGGACCACGGGGCGGCGACGGGGTGGGCCGACCGGGCACACGCCGAGGCACAGTCCTGGGGCACGCCGCGGCGCGAGGGCTTCGCCGAGCTGGCCCGGGCGCATGCGCTGCGGGCGGCCGACCCCCGTACGGCCGCCGCCCACGCGCTGACCGCCGGGCGGCTGTTCACCGTCGGCGGCGACCGCATCTCCAGCGGGCGCGCTCAGCTGGCCGCCGGTCTCGCCCTGGCGGCCGGCGGTGAGCCGGAGCAGGCCCGGCGGGCGCTCGTCATGGCCCGCGCGCTGTTCGACCTCTGCGACGCGCACCTGCTGTCGGCGCGGGCGTCGCGCGAGGAACGCCGCCTGGGCTCCGCCGCGCACCAGAGCGGGTAGCCACGCCCTGGCTCCGCGCCCCGCACCACGGCGGGTAGCTACGCCCTGGCTGTCCGCCCCGCACCACGGCGGGTAGCCACGCCCTGGCTCCGCGCCGCGCGCCACCGCGGGTAGCCACGCCCTGGCCGGGCCGCTCGCCCGGCGGTCAGCGGTCAGCGGCCGGGGGCCGGGGCCGGCGGTCAGCGGTCAGCGGTCGGGCAGATCGTGCAGCTGGTCGAGGACCAGCTCCAGCGGCGCGGCGCGGCCGGCCTGGCCGGCCGCGGTGAAGGTCAGGTCGCCGAGCCGGATGCGGGCGCGCCGTCCTACGCTGTCCCGCCTCGGCTGCTGCTCCGGCGGCACCGGCAGCCGGTGGCGCTCGCGCAGCACGTCGGCCGCGGCGAGGAGCCGGACGGCGAGTTCGGGCTCGCCGTCGACGATCAGGCCGGCCACGCACTCCAGCGATACCGCCAGGCCTTCGCGGTCCTCGACCTCGTAGCGGAGCCGGATGGCCGCGCGGTAGTGCCCCAGCGCCTCCGGCCGGTCGTCCTCCGCCGCGGCCACCGACCCGAGCTGGTGCAGGGCCATCGCCTCACCGAACAGGTCACCGAGATCGCGGCCGAGGGAGAGGCTCTCGGCGAGCACGCGGCGGGCCTCGGCCAGCCGGCCCTGCGCCAGCAGGATGTCGCCCTGGCACTCCAGGCCGAGCAGGATGCCGCCGCTGTTGCCGGCCGCCCGCTCCAGGGCCAGGCATTGTTCGATGTACTCGCCGGCCTGATCGATCGCTCCGATCCGCAGCGACAGCTTGGCCAGGTTGCCCATCGCGATCGTCGTTCCGCGGGTCTCGCCGGTCTTGCGGCAGATGGCCAGGCTCTGCCGGAAGTGCTCGGCGGCGTCGTCGTAACGGCCGGCGGCGAGCGCGGCGGCGCCCAGCACGTTGCGTGCCTGGGCGACGGCGGGCAGGTCGTCGGCGGACTCGGCCAGCCGGAGCCCCTGCCAGCCGAGGCGGGTCGCGGTCTCGTGGTCGTCCTGCGTCGCGGCCAGCACCGCGGCCGGATAGAGCAGGCGGGCACGCTCGGTGGCGGTCATCCGGTCGCCCATGGCCAGCACGCGGTCCAGCCAGTCCCGGCCCTCGGCGAGATGGCTGCCCCGGCGCCAGTACCGCCACAGGCCGAGGCAGATCTGGCGGGCGCCGGCGACATCGGTCGCGTCCAGGGCCCAGGACACCGCCGACCGCAGGTTCGGGTAGTCGCGCTCCAGCCGTTCCACCCAGCGCACCTGGTCGGGTGACTCCAGGCCGGTCGCGGCCCGCTCGGCCAGCCCGGCGTAGTAGGCGGCATGCCGCCGGTGCACGGTGTCGGCGGCATGCCGCGACGTCAGCATGGTGGTGGCGTATGCCCGGATCGTCTCCAGCATCCGGTAGCGGCGCTCGCCGTCCTCCTGGACGTCGAGGGCGAGCAGGCTCTTGCGGACCAGGAGGTCGAGCCGGCGGGTGGCGTTCTCCAGCCAGTCCTCCTGCTCCGGCGGCGTCCCGGCCGGCCGGGACGGATGCCCGGTCAGTTCGGCGACCGCGGCGGCGGCCTCGGCGGTGCAGCCGCCTTGGAACACCGACAGGGCGGCGAAGTCCCGCTGCTGCTCGCCGTCGAGCAGGGCGTAGCTCCACTCCAGTGCGCCGCGCAGGGTCTGCTGGCGCTCCGGGCGGTTGCTCGGTCCGGCTCCGAGCGTGCTCAGGTGCCGGTCGAGGTGTTCCAGCAGCGCGGCCGGGTCCATCCGGTCGATCTGCGCCGCGGCCAGCTCGATCGCCAGCGGCAGCCCGTCGAGCCGCCGGCACAGGGCCACGACCACGGGCAGCGTCGCGGCGGACAGCACGAAGTCGACCGCGGCGTTCCTCGCCCGTTGCTCGAACAGAGCCACCGCCGGCGAATCAGTCCGCGCCTGCAGCACACCGGCGTCCCCCGGCGGCAGGGCGGACATGTCCGGGAGCGGCAACGGGGGCACCGGGTAGACCTGTTCGCCGTACAGGTCGAGGGCTCCCGGCTGGTGATCAGCACCTGCAGGGTGGCGACGGCCGACAGCATCTCGCCGATCAATGGTGCCGCGCTGAGTGCCTGCTCGAAGTTGTCCAGCAGGAGCAGGACGCTCGCCTCGGCGAGGTGGCCGAGCAGGGTCTCGAGCAGGTCCTCGCCGGGCACCTCGTCGACCCGCAGGGCGAGGGCGATCGCCGCGATCACCAGGTCCTCGTCGGTGCAGGTGTCCAGCGGCACGAAGGCCACGCCGTCGTCGAACTGGTCGGCCACCGCCGCGGCCGCCGCCAGCGACAGCCGGGTCTTGCCGATGCCGCCGGAGCCGACCAGGGTGACCAGCCGGTTCTCGCGGACCAGGCCGGCGATCTGGCGCAGTTCCCGTTCCCGGCCGATCAACCGGGTCATCGCCGCCGGCAGGCGCACCTGCCGGCGGGAGCGGCGCAGCACCGCGGGATCGATGGTCCAGCCGCCGGTGCCGACCGGCACCACGCCCTGCCGTTGCCGGAGCCGGTCGAGCTCGGCGGCCGCCGTCGCGGGCAGGCCGCCGCTCTGCCGCGCGATCCAGCTCACCAGGGTGCGGCTGGGCTCGCCCCGCAGCGCCGACCGGAGCCAGATCCGCAGCGTGGCCGGCGACCACGGGCTGAGCTCGACCGCCGCGAGTTCCGGTATGTCCGGCGGCGGCGCCGATGCCCCGGCGGCGGCCGCGTACACCACGGCCAGGACCTCCGCGGCGCCGGCGGCGGCGGCCACCTCGGCGACGCGCGGGGCGGCGTCGCAGTCGGCCAGCAGCAGCAACCGGATGCCCGGCCGCACCGGCGGCGGGTCCGAACCCGGCCCGATGGAGTGGACCACGAAGCCGCGCATGCCCGCCAGCCGGTCCACTTCGGTCAGAAACCGGGTGTAGCCGGCGCCGGGCTGACCGGTGAGCCGCAGCGCACCCCGCCCGGTGGTCTGCACCCGGGTGAGGAAGTCGTGGGTCGCGGCCACCGCCGTGTCCCGCTCCCACAGGCGGGAGGATCCCGCGTCCACGTCCGCGACGGTGTCGACGTCGTCCGCGACGGCCGTGCCGCGCCCGCGATGCTTGGCCAGGTAGTTGCGGCGGTCGGCGCAGGCCAGCAAGGTGGCCTGGTCGGCGCCGTCCTCGGGATACGAGGCGACGCCGAGGCTGACCGACAGGTGCAGGACGGGCTCGCCGGAGAACTGCGCGTTCCGTACCTCTTCGATGACCCGCACCGCGAGCCGGACCGCGTCCGCCCGGGCGGTGTCCGGCAGCAGCACGACGAACTCGTCACCGCCGTAGCGGAACAGGACGTCGGTCTCCCGCACCGCGGCGGTCACCACCTCGCAGAGCTGGCGCAGGACCAGATCGCCGCGGAGGTGGCCGTAGACGTCGTTGACCGTCTTGAAGAAGTCGACGTCGAACAGGAAGACCGACATCCTGCCGGTGGTTCGCGCCGCCCGGCCGAGTTCCTCGTCCAGGCGGCGCGTCATCGCGGCACGGGGGAGCACGCCGGTGACCGGGTCGATCGGCGTCTGCGCGGTCATCGCGATACCTCCCTACCGCAGGTACGATCTAACGGATACTTTACGGATATATGTCCGGACTTGCCGTAATCACTCCCAGCTGGAGCCGGACCAGTCGTCGCTCGCCCAGAAACGCCCGGTCCACGTGCCGGCCGCCCAGAACCGGCCCTCCCACTGCCGGCCGCTCCACGCCGGGTCGGTCCACGAGCCGGTGCCGCCCCACGGCTTGCCGGGCCAGGTGGCCGCGCCCCAGGTCTTGGCGCTGAAGGACGTCCCGGTCCAGCCGTCGCCGGCCATCTGGTAGCCCATCCACTTGCCGCCGCTCCACGAGGTCTGCGTGACCGCCTTCGCCGCCCAGGCGGTGCCGGAGAACGGGCCGAAGAGGCCCTTCTCGCCGCTCAGCGTGACATCGTTGGCCACCACGTGACTCGTCCCGCGGGTCGCCTCGATGGTGCCCGTGCTGGTCGAGAGCATCCAGCTCTGCCGGACCAGCGTCGGGGTCAACGCCAGCGCCCTGTTGACGTTGATCTCCCGCAGCCCCATCCCGGCGGCCTTGCCGACCTGCAGGAACGTGCCCTGCTTCAGCAGATCCTTGACCTGGTCGGGGGTCAGGCTCGGTTTCGCCTGCAGGAGCAGTGCGGCCGCCGCGGAGGTGACGGCCGCGGCCTGCGACGTGCCGCTGCCGCGGAACAGCGTGTCACCGGTACGCGCGGCCGGGAAGGTGTTGTCGATGTTCGAACCGGGCACCCGCAGCGAGGGAATCGAGGTCCCGGGCGCCAGCAGGTCGATCGGCTTGTCCTGCTGCGGGATGTTGGTGAACTGGGACAGCTCGTCGTCGGTCGTGGCCGTGGTGCCCTTGGTGGCGGTGGCGCCGACCGCGATCAGCCACAGGTCCATCGCCGGATGGGTCATCCTCGGAAAGCTGTTGCCCTGGTTGCCGGCCGCCGCGACGACCACGATGCCGGCCTTCCACGCCAGCTCGACCGCCAGCGCCATCGGGTCGTTCCAGGTGGTCGGGCTGCCGCCGGTGCCGTACGACAGGTTGATCACCCGGATCGGGTTGGCGGGGTCGTGGTTGCGGTTCTTCACCACCCAGTCGATCGCGGCGATCACCTGGGTCACGTCGACCGCGCCGTTGGCCGTGCCCACCTTGACCGAGGTGATCTTCGCCTGCGGGGCGAGCCCGCGGGTGCCGGTGGCGGTGTCGTTGCCGACCATGATGCCGGCCATGTGGGTGCCGTGGCCGTAGGTGTCGAGGTATCGCAGGCTCGCGCTCTGCGACTCGAACGACAGGTCCGGGCCGTTGACGATCTGGGCCGCGGGCAGGCCGGCCACCGGCGCGACGCCGGTGTCGATCAGGGCGATACCCACGCCCTTGCCGGTCAGCGTCGCGGCCGTGCCGGTGTCGGCGCCGATGATGGTACGGATCTGCTGGAGCGTGGTCGGGGTGGTGGACGGGGTCTGGCTGCTCTCGCCCGACAGCCACATGCCGGACCAGCCGCCCGCGGGCAGGCCCCTGGGGCCGGCCGCGGCGAGCAGGGGCGCCGCGCTGGTGGCCACCAGCTGAACGGTGAGGAGCGACGCGAGTGTCGCCGTGCAGAATCCGGTCAATTTCTTGGTTCGGGGGGTCACAGGCATCTCTACGACGCTCCTTCGGGGCGTGTTCGCTGGGGGGGTCAGCTAGTCGATCCTGAAGGCGGTACGTGGCATTTGTCGCTAAAGAGTGGAGGTTTTCACAAGCCCTCAAGTCCGGTCGTCCCCGGCCGAAGAGCGCCCGCCGCGACGGGCCGTCCCGGGCGAACGGCCGGGAAGTCGGACCGCTCGGCCGGGTGGACCCGTGTGGCTGAACTCGGAGCCGGCGTGTTGACGCGGTGGGTGGGCCGGAGTGAGATGAAGCCGAGCGGCCGGTGACGGCCGCGAGGGGTAGGCGTTGTGCCGATGGTTCGTCGGGTCGCTCTCGGGAACCTTCCGGCGGAGTTGACCAGCTTTGTCGGCCGCCGACGGGAGCTGGGTGGGATCAAGCGGCTGCTCGGGGCTGCCCGGCTGGTCACGCTGCACGGTGTCGGGGGGACGGGCAAGACCCGGCTGGCGCTGCGGACGGCCGCCGACCTGCGGCGGGCGTACCCGGATGGGGTCTGGTTCGTCGATCTGACCAGGCTGCGGGACCCGGGGCTGCTCGCCCAGGAGGTCCAGGACCCGGGGACGCTCGCCTACCTGGTGGCGGGCTCGCTCGGGCTGCAGGACCGGGGTGGCGTGCCCTCGATGCGGCAGTTGACCGAGCACCTCGCCGACCGGCGGGCGCTGCTGGTGCTGGACAACTGCGAGCACCTGCTGCCGGCCTGCGCGGTCCTGGTCGAGGAGCTGCTCCGGGCCTGTCCCGCGCTCCGCATCGTCGCCACCAGCCGCGAACCGCTGGCTGTCGCCGGTGAGGTGAACTTCGTGGTGCCGCCGCTGCCGGCGCCCCGCCCGGACGACCGGTGGAACCTCGCCGGGGTGGGCCGCTACGAGGCGGTGACGCTGTTCATCGCGCGGGCCCAGGCCGCGGAGCACGGCTTCGCGCTCACCGCCGACAACCGGACCGCGGTGGCCGAGATCTGCCACCGGCTGGACGGGCTGCCGCTGGCGATCGAGCTGGCCGCGGCCTGGGTCCGGGTGCTGGCGCCGCAGCAGATCCTCGACCGGCTCGCCGACCGGTTCGCCCTGCTCAGTCAGGGCATCCGCGCCGGTCCGGAGCGGCAGCGGACCCTGCGGGCCTGCATGGACTGGTCGTTCGAGCTGTGCAGCAAGCCGGAGCGGGTGCTGTGGCGGCGGCTGTCGGCGTTCGCCGGCGGGATCGAGCTGGACGCCGTCGAGGGCGTCTGCGCCGACGAGGTCCTGCCCGCCGGGGACCTGCTGGAGCTGATGGCGGGACTGGTCGACAAGTCCGTCATCTGTCGCGACGACAGCCACGACGAGCACGCGCGGTACCGGATGCTGGACACCGTCCGCGCCTTCGGCCACGACAAGCTGGTCGAGGCCGGCGAACTGGCGCCGGTGCGCCGGCGGCACGCCGACTGGTTCGAGCGACTCGCGGCGCGGGCCGGCGCGGACTGGGTCAGCGAACGGCAGGCGTACTGGCTGGCCCGGCTGTCCCGCGCACATCCCGATCTGCGCGCCGCCGTCGAGCACTGCGTGGCCGAGCCCGGACGGCCCGAGGTCGTCCTGCGCATCGCGGTGACCCTGCCGGGGTTGTACTGGTGGACGACCGGGCTGTTCAGCGAGGGCCGTCGCTGGCTGGACCTGGCCCTCGCGCAGGCCACCGCGCCGACCGCCCTGCGGGCGCGGGCACTGCTGCTCAGCGGCCAGCTGGCGATCACCCAGAACCAGGCCGAGGCCGGGATGCCGCTGCTGGACGAGGGGGAGAGGCTGGCCCGGAGCCTGGGCGCCACGCTCGAAATCGCCTTGGCCACGTACACGCGGGCGCAGTTCCGGCTGTACCGAGGCGAGCTGCCCGCCGTGATCGAGGACCTGGACTCGGTGGCGGACATCCTGTCCACGCCGCGGCGGCACGAGCCGGGAGTCGAGCCGGGAGTCGAGCCGGGGGTGGAGCTCGACCTGCGGCTCGGCCTGCTGATCGCGCTGGGCATCGCCACCGCGCTGATCGGCGACCACGACCGGGCCGAGGGCTGTCTCCGCGAGGCGCTGGCGATTCTCGAACCCCGGGGCGAGCACCGCTTCCGGTCCTACGCGCTGTGGGCGCAGGCGCTGTCGGCGTGGCGGCGGGGAGAGCTCGACCGAACCGTCGCGCTGCTGGAGGAGAGCCTGCGGCTCAAGCAGACCCCGGAATACAGCGACCGGTACGGCACCGCCCGGTGTCTCGAGACGATGGCGTGGGCGGTCGCCGGCCGGCGGCAGTACCGTCGCGCCGCCACGCTGCTGGGTGCCGCCGAGGCGCTGTGGACCGAGATCGGCCTGGTCGCTACCGCCTTCGGTCACCTGATCGACGATCAGCGGGCCTGCGAACGGGCGACCCGGGCCGGCCTCGGCGACGCGGCGTTCACCGACGCCTTCGCCCGGGGCCAGGCCCTGTCGTACGACGACGCGATCGGCCATGCGCTCCATGAGCAGCGTCGGCCGGCGCCGCCGGCGCCCGACGACGCGCTGACCCCGCTGACCCGTCGCGAGCGCCAGGTCGCCGGCCTGATCGCCGAGGGCCTTTCCAACAAGGAGATCGCCGCCGCCCTCGTCATCTCCCAGCGAACGGCGGAGAGCCACGTCGAGCACATCCTGACCAAGCTCGGCTGCGCCGGCCGGGGCCAGGTGGCCGCCTGGGTCGCGGCAGAACGCGCCGACGATCGGCATCCCTGACCGGTTGGCTCGCTCAGTTGCCTTGTCAGGGGTGCTCCCGAGCTATATCGTTTGGATGCGAATGACATGCGGATCCTCGCGGATGGAGAGCGTGATGACCGATCAGGATCGTGTCGAGTTGAAGGACGTCGACCTGTCCGACCTTGACCGGTTCCGCGACAACCGGGCGTGGGCGCAGTTCGACACGCTCCGGCGCGAGGACCCGCTGCACTGGAACCCGGAACCGGCGCCGAACAGCGGATTCTGGTCGGTGACCCGCTACGCGGACATCTGGGCGGTGGACAAGGACAGCGAGACCTTCACCTCGGAGAAGTTCGTCAACCTCGAGGAGGTCGACGACGACCTCATGGACATCCGCCGGTCGATCCTGGAGACCGACGGCCAGCGCCACCTCGCCATGCGCCAGCTCGTCGCCCGCGAGTTCAGCCCGCGAAACCTGATGAAGAACTACGAGGGGATCCTGCGGGAGCTCACCCGGCGGACGGTCGACGAGGCGCTGCGGGAGCCGGAGTTCGACTTCGTCTCCAAGATCAGCGCCGACTTCCCGATCCAGGTGCTGGCGCGGCTGCTCGACGTGCCGATGAGCGACACCGGGCAGCTGATCGCCTGGGGCAACGAGATGGTCGGCAACACCGACCCCGACTACACCCGGCACCGGCTGGACTCGCCGGAGAGTGAGAAGTACAAGCACCTGCCCTTCCGGTCGCCGACGACCCAGGACGTCTTCGACTACGGGCGGGCCCTGCGGGACCGGCGCCGCGGCGGTGACGGCAAGGATCTGGTCAGCCTGCTGGCGAACAAGATGCCCGCGGACGGCATCCCGCTGAGCGACCGGGACTTCGACAACTACTTCCTGCTGCTGGTGGTCGCCGGCAACGAGACCACCCGGCACGCGATCAGCAACGCGATGCTCGGCCTGCTGCGGCAGCCCGATCAGCTGCGGGCCCTGCGCTCCGACCCGGCCCTGATCGGTACGGGGCTGGAGGAGTTGCTGCGGTGGGCCTCGCCGGTCTACCACTTCCGGCGCACGGCCACCCGCGACGTGGAGATGCACGGCAAGACCATCCGCGAGGGCGACAAGGTGGTCATGTGGTTCGCCTCGGGCAACCGGGACGAGTCGCGGTTCGCCGACCCGTACTCGATCGACGTGACGCGGGCCAACGTAGATCACCTGACCTTCGGCAAGGGCAGCCCGCACCTGTGCATGGGCAACGGCCTGGCCCGCATGGAGATCCGGCTGATGTTCGAGGAGTTGCTGCCCCGGCTGCTCGACATCGACCTGGCCGGCGACGTGACCCGGGTGCGCTCGAACTTCGTCAACGGGATCAAGAAGTTCCCGGTCAAGGTCGCGGTCCGCGGATAGCGGTTCCGGTCGGTAAGGCCCTTTCTCGCGGCGCCACCCTGCGGCGCTTATCGTTTGGATCCGAATGACATTTGCCGGGAGGTGCGAATGACCGAGATGGAACTCGTCGTGCGTGACATCCAGCCGGTCGCCCGCGACGTCGTGGCCCTCACGCTGGCCCATCCGGCGGGCGCGGAGCTCCCGGTGTGGACGCCCGGCGCGCACATCGACCTCGTCCTCGGCGCGGACCTGGTCCGTCAGTACTCGCTGTGCGGCCGGACCGGGCAGCCGGGCGCGTGGCGCGTCGCGGTGCTGCGCGAGCAGCACGGCCGCGGCGGCTCGCAGGCGGTCCACGCCCTGTCCGCGGGCGCGACGGTACGGGTGCGCGGGCCTCGCAATCACTTCCCCGTCGAGGCGGCAGCCCGCTACGTCTTCGTCGCGGGCGGCATCGGGATCACCCCGCTGCTGGCGATGATCTACGAGCTGGCGGCGGCCGGTGCCGACTGGGAACTGCACTACGGCGGCCGCTCCCGGGCCTCGATGGCGTTCCTCGACGAGCTCGCACAGTTCGGCTCCCGTGTCCGCCTGTGGCCCGCGGACGAGGTGGGCCTGATCGACCTCGGCGCCGCCCTCGGCGAGGCGCGGCCCGGCACCCATGTCTACACCTGCGGGCCCGAGCCGCTGCTGGCCGCCGTCGAGCAGCGGTGCGGCGCGGGCTGGCCCCCGGGCAGCCTGCACCTGGAGCGGTTCTCGCCCAAGCACGTCGACAAGCCGGACGAGGAGCGGGCCCTCGAGGTCGAGCTGCGGCGCACCGGCCGGACCCTGGTCGTGCGCGCCGACCAGTCCATCTTCGACGCCGTCCGCGGCGCCGGCGTCAGCGTGCTCGGCTCGTGCCTCGAGGGCATCTGCGGCACCTGCGAGACGCAGGTGCTCGACGGGGAGGTCGACCACCGCGACTCGGTCCTCGACGACGAGGAACGCGCTGCCAACGACTGCATGATGATCTGCGTCTCCCGAGGCAGGTCCGAGCGTCTGGTGCTGGACCTATGAAGCGGCTCACCCGAAGGGACAACATGGCCGAGTTGCAGGGCTTCTTCTATCCGCGGACCGCGCACGGGGGTTCGTCGATCATCCCGGACCCGCCGTGGTCCTACTCCGGCGACCTGCTCACCGTGGAGTTCCGCACCAATCCCGAACGCGTCGCCGAATTGCTCCCGGCCCCGCTGGAGCCGGCACCGGACGATCCCGGCGCGGTGGCGCTGATCTGGGCCGACTGGCAGTCCTGTTCGACCGGCCGGGCGGAACTGCTGGACCCGGTGCGGGCGCAGTACAAGGAGGCCTTCGTGGTCGTCCGCTGCGCCTTCGCCGGGCGGGTGTATTCGCGCTGCGTCTACATCTGGGTCGACAAGGACTTCGCGATCGCCCGCGGCCTGCACCAGGGCTACCCGAAGAAGCTCGGATCGATGTGGCAGACCCGGCCGCATCCGTTCCACCACGCGGCGCCGCAGATCGCGGCCGGCGGGGTGTTCGGCGCCACGCTGGCCGCCGGCGACCGGCGCCTGGCCGAGGCCGTCGTCAGCCTGCGCGAGGAGTCGGACACCAACGGCTTCGTCAACTCCCACCCGATGGCGCACCACCGGGTCTACCCGGGCATCGGCAAGGGCGCCCCGGACGCCTTCGCCGAGCTGATCTCGTCGGGCGCCGCGTCCGTCGAGGCCGGCCCGGCGTGGCGTGGCGACGCGGACCTGCGCCTGTTCGACTCGCCGACCGAGGAGCTGAGCCGGCTCGAGGTCGACGAGGTCATCGGCGGCTACTACCGCCAGGTCGGGGTCACCTGGGACGGCGGCACGTCACTGGCCCTCGGCTCGGCCGACGGCTGGCAGCACACCACCGGACACCGGGAAGGGCAAGCATGAGCGAGCTGGCGAGCGAATCATCAACTCCGCGCCCGGCGAATGTCATCACAGCGGCGCCAGCGAACGTGACGGCGATGAGCACGATCGTGGTCGAGGGCGTCGAGGTTGACACCCGCCACTGGATCAACGGCGAACGGGTCGCCTCGGCCACGACGTTCACCGACGTCTCGCCGATCGACGAGACCCCGCTGGGCGAGATCGCCGCGGGCGGGCCGGCCGAGGTGGACGCCGCCGTCCGCGCGGCCCGCGCGGCGTTCCCGGCGTGGGCGGCCCTGCCGGTGGCCGAGCGATCGGCGGTGCTCCGGCGGGTCGCGGACGGGATCGACGCCCGGGCCGAGGATCTCGCCCGGGTGGAGACCCGGGACAACGGGTCGCTGCTGCGGTCGCACCGGCGCGGGGTGATGCCGCGCGTGGGCATGAACTTCCGCTACTTCGCCGACTGGGCCGAGAGCCTGCGCCACGACGACCGCGAGATCCGCGGGCACCGCGAGCGGATCACGTACGACCCGGCCGGCGTCGTCGCGGTCATCACGCCCTGGAACGCGCCGCTGATGCTGGCGACCTGGCGCATCGGCCCGGCGCTGGCGGCCGGTGACACCGTGGTCGTCAAGCCGCCGGAGTGGGCCCCGCTGACCGCCTCGCTGCTGGCCGACATCGCCCACGAGGCGGGCCTCCCGCCGGGCGTGCTCAACGTCGTGCAGGGGACCGGCGCCGAGGCGGGCGCCGCGTTGACCCGGCACCCGGACATCAACAGGCTCTCGTTCACCGGCTCCGTACCGACCGCCGGTGTCATCGCCGCGGCCGCGGCCCCGAACATCGTGCCGTTGTCCTTCGAGCTCGGCGGCAAGTCGCCGCTGCTGGTCTTCGCCGACGGCGACCTCGACCTCGCGGTCGGGCTGGCCGTCGAGCAGTTCGACAACGCCGGCCAGGTCTGCCTGGGCGCCTTCCGGCTGCTGGTCCAGGAGGGCATCGCCGAGGAGTTCCTGGCCCGGGTCATCGACCGGGCCTCGGCCCTGGTGCAGGGCGACCCCCGCGACGAGGCGACCGACGTCAGCGCGCTGGTGAGCCGGGCCCACTTCGAGCGGGTCCGCGGGTTCGTCGACCGGGCCGTCGCCGCGGGCGCCAAACCGCTGCTCGGCGGCGGGCCGAATGCCGCCCTCGGCGGTCTCTACTTCGCGCCGACCATCCTGGCCGGCGCGGAGCCGGGCAGCGAGATCCTCACCGAGGAGGTGTTCGGCCCGGTCCTGACGTTCCAGACCTTCGCCACCGAGGCCGAGGGCATCGCGATGGCCAACAGCACCCGCTTCGGGCTGGCCGCGACGCTGGTCACCGGCGACCCCGGACGCGCCGAACGGGTCAGCGCCCGGCTCAACGCGGGCACCGTCTGGGTCAACTGCTTCTTCGTCCGCGACCTCGGGGCGCCGTTCGGCGGCAACGGCAGGTCGGGCATCGGCCGCGAGGGCGGGGACTACTCCTTCGACTTCTACTGCGACATCAAGAACAGCGTGTTCAGCCCGGGCGGCTGGACCGTTTCCCATGGGGAAGCAGAGCTGGGCGCCGTTTCCTATCGGGAAGCAGAGCGGCGGGCCGTTTCCCATGGGGAAGCAGAGCAAAGGACCACCGAGACCGACGGGACGGATGCCTGATGGGTGAGATCGTCGGGGCCGGGCTAATCGCCCACGTGCCCACCATCGTGCTGCCGGAGGAGACCCGCCGGGAGCTCAACCACGGTCAGGACAGCACCTTGGTGTCCGGGCTGGAGCAGTTGCGCCGCGAGGTCTTCGACGTGCTCGACTACGACACCGTGGTGGTCCTCGACTCGCACTGGGCGACCACCGTCGAGTTCGTGGTCACCGCCCAGCCGTGCCGGTCCGGGCTCTTCACCTCCGAGGAGCTCCCGCGGGGGATGAGCCGCCGGCCGTACGACTTCCTGGGCGATCCCGAGCTCGCCCACCTCATCGCGGGCAAGGCGGCCGAGC
Source organism: Actinoplanes sp. ATCC 53533 (assembly GCF_003947245.1). Taxonomy (NCBI): domain Bacteria; kingdom Bacillati; phylum Actinomycetota; class Actinomycetes; order Micromonosporales; family Micromonosporaceae; genus Actinoplanes; species Actinoplanes sp. ATCC 53533. The sequence goes on from NZ_QHHV01000223.1 coordinate 28,968, forward strand.
ACAGCACCTGGATCACCGCGATCGACGACGAGCACCTGCCGATTTTCTACGCGACCACCAACGTCTGGGAGTTCCTCGGCCGGGGGTTGCCCGGCAAGCGCTGGATCAGCATCGGTGTGTGCCAGACCGCCGACACGGAGGACAACCTGCGCCTGGGCCGGGCGCTGGGCGACGCGATCGCGGAGTCGGACCGCAAGGTGCTGCTCATCGCCTCCGGCGCGATGTCGCATACCTTTTGGCCGCTGCGTCAACTGCGTGACCACGAGGCCGCGGGGGTCGAGCACATCTTCACGTCGGCGGCGGCTGCGGCCGACCACGAGCGTATCGAATGGTTCGGCAAGGGCGACCACGCCCGGGTGCTGGAGACGATGCCGGAGTTCTACCGGCACAAGCCCGAGGCGCGGTTCGGCCATTACCTGATGATGATCGGCGCGCTGGGCGAGGGCGACTGCACGGCGACCGCCCGCCGGTACGGCCAGTACGAGAACTCGATCGGCACCGGCCAGGTGCACCTGTGGTTCGACCGCCCCCGGGACGGCTTTCCCCGCCCCCACCGCACGCCGGGCGACCCCGACTACGTCCGGCAGACCCAGGGCCCCGACCTGCCGGCCGCCGGCTGAAGCCCGCACCCCTTTGTGAGGAAGAGCCATGACCGATTGCACCGAGCGTCGCGAGCCGGCGGCTGGCGGCGACCGTAACTGCGAGGGCCATGAGGGTATGGCCGAGGAGGCCCAGCCATGACCCTGCGTGAGACGCGCCGCATCCTGCTCGACGGTAACGTCGTCGATGTCGTTCGCCGGGGTGACACCCTGGTCGCCCATGACGGCCGGGAGGTCGCCGTCGCCGATGCGACGCATCTGCCGCCCGTGACGCCTTCCAAGATTGTCTGCGTCCACCTCAACTACTCCTCGCGGGTGGCGGAGATGATGACGACGCTGCCGCCCGCGCCGACCTACTTCCACAAGCCGGTCTCGGCGCTGAACTCCCATGGGGCCGCGGTCGTGCGCCCGGCCGGCTGCAAGTGGTTGAACTACGAGGGCGAGATCGCGATCGTCATCGGCCGGACCGCCCGCAACATCTCGCCCGCCGAGGCCGGCGACCATATCCGGGGCTACACGATCGGTAACGACTACGGGCTGCACGACTTCCGGGACACCGACTCCGGCTCGATGCTGCGGGTCAAGGGCGCCGACACGCTGTGCCCGCTCGGCCCCGGGCTGGTCGAGGGGTGGGACTTCCGCGACAAGCGGATCCGCACCATCGTCAACGGCGAGGTGCGCCAGGACGGCACCACCAGCGAGATGCGGTGGGACATGCACTACCTGGTCGCCGACATCGCCCGGACCATCACCCTGCACCCCGGCGACGTGTTGCTCTCCGGTACGCCCGCGATCTCGCGGACCGTCTATCCCGGCGATGTCGTCGAGGTGGAGGTCGAGGGCCTCGGCACGCTGCGCAACCACATCGTCGAGGGGCCCACGCCGATCCGGGCCGACGTGGGCGCCCAGCCCACCGAGAGCGAGGAGGTGCTCTCCACCGCGCAGGGCGGCGACTGGGAGTTCCGTGGCATCCGCAAGCCCGATCTCAGCAAGACCCACTGAGGCGCGCGGATGAACCCCGTACCCGATCCGGTGGCCGCCGTTGACTGGGCGCTGCGCGCCCGGGGTATCCCGCTGCCCGCCGGGTTGTTCGTCGGCGGCGAGCAACGGCCGGCGCTGTCCGCGGCCGTCCGCGCGGTGCACAGCCCGCGCGACGGGGGTCATCTCGTCGACCTCGCGTGGGCGGACGCCGCCGACGCGGATGCCGCCGTCCTGGCGGCGCGCCGCGCCTTCGACCGCGGGCCGTGGCCGCGCCTGGCCGCCCGCGAGCGGGGCGAGGTGCTGCTGCGCTTCGCCGACCTGGTGGAGCGGCACCGCGACGAACTCGCGCTGCTGGTCAGCCTGGAGATGGGCAAGCCGATCCGGGCCGCGTGGGAGATCGAGCTGCGGGCCCTGATCCGGTGCCTGCGGTTCTACGGCGGCCTCGCCGACAAGACGGCGGGCGAGATCCCGCCCACGGTGGCCGGCCAGCTCGCCCTGGTCACCCGCGAGCCGGCCGGCGTGGTGGCGGCGGTGGTGCCGTGGAACTTCCCGCTCACCATCGGCAGCTGGAAGTTCGCGCCGGCCCTGGCCGCCGGCTGTACGGTCGTGCTCAAGACGGCCGAGCAGTCGCCGCTGTCCATGCAGCGCGTCGCCGCGCTCGGTGCCGAGGCCGGGCTGCCGCCCGGGGTGCTCAACGTGCTCTCCGGCGACGGCACGGTGGTCGGCCGGCGGCTGGGGGAGCACCCCGACGTCGACATCCTGACCTTCACCGGTTCCACGCCGGTCGGCCGGCACTTCCTGCGGTACGCGGCCGACAGCAACCTCAAGCGGGTGCTGCTCGAACTCGGCGGCAAGTCGCCGAACATCGTCTTCCCGGACGCCGACCTGGACGCCGCCGCGCGGACCGCCGCCTGGGCGATCTTCTTCAACGCCGGCGAGATGTGCACCGCCGGCTCGCGGCTGGTCGTGCACCGCGACATCGCCGAGGCGGTGACCGACCGGGTGGTGGCCGCCGCCGCCGGCTGGCAGCCGGCCGACCCCCTGCTGCCCGGCACGGTCATGGGCCCGCTGATCGACGAGCGCAGCCTCACCCGCGTCCTCGGGCAGCTGCGGACCGGCGTGGCGCAGGGCGCGGAGATCCGCTCGGGCGGGCGCCGGGCCCACGCCGGGAGCGGGGGAGCCTACCTGGAGCCCACGGTGGTCACCGGCGCCGATCGCGCGAACGTGGTGGTCCGCGAGGAGCTGTTCGCGCCGGTGCTGGCCGTGCAGACCTTCGCCGGCGAGGACGAGGCCCTGCAGATCGCCGGCGACACCGAGTACGGCCTGGCGGCCGCGGTCTGGACGAACGACCTGGGGCGCGCGCACCGGATGGCCCGGTCGCTGCGGGCCGGCACGGTCTGGGTGAACTGCTACGAGGAGGGCGACATGACCGTGCCGTTCGGCGGGGTGAAGCTCTCCGGCAGCGGCCGGGACAAGTCGCGGCACGCCCTGGACGAGTACACCGACCTCAAGACCACCTGGATCACCCATGGTTGAGCGCCGGCGCCCGCTGGTCGTCATCCCGGCCCGGTTCTCCGCCTCGGCCTCGGCCCTGCGCTACCGGGCGGAGGTGGCGGCGGCCAAGCTCGTCCAGGCCGTCTACGACGCGGGCGCCGAGCCGCTGGTCATCCATCCCGAGGCGCCGGCGGGGCTGACCGACGGCGACCTCGACGCCCTGGTGCGCGAGCGGATCTGGCTGGCCGACGGCGTCCTGCTGCCGGGCGGCGGTGACCTCGCGGCCCGCTGGGCCGGGCAGCGCCCGCACGCCGCGCAGTACGACGTCGACGAGACCCAGGACGCCTTCGACCTGGCGCTGGCGCGGGTGGCGCTGCGGGACGCGATCCCGCTGCTGGCCATCTGCCGGGGCACCCAGGTCGTCAATGTCGCCCGCGGCGGCGACCTGGTGCAGGACCTGACCGAGACGCTGGGCGCCGACCACCGCCACCTGGTGCACGACATCGCGATCGCGGCGGACTCGCCGTTGCGTGCGGTGGTGCCCGGCGACCGGATGACCGTCTCCTGCTATCACCACCAGGGGCTGGGCCGGCTCGGCGAGTCCCTGCGCGCCTCTGCGCACGCCGCCGACGGCACGGTCGAGGCGGTGGCGCTCGCCGGCCACGCCGGCTGGTGCCTGGGCGTGCAGTGGCATCCCGAGGACACCGCGGCCACCGACTCCCAGCAGTCCGGGATCTTCCGAGCGTTCGTCGCCGCCGCCTTCCAGCGAATGCCCTACCGCCACCAGGATGAGGAGTGACCATGGTCCATGTGGATCCAGCGGCGATGGAAACGGCCGAGGCCGCGCTGCTCAACGACGGCATCGACGTCGTGCGCCTCGGCTACAGCGACCTCATCGGGGCCGAGCGGGGGCGGGACCTGCTCACCCGGCGCTTCGCGCGGACGGTCGGCGACGGCGTCGCCTTCTGCCGCTCGGTGTACGGCACCTCGCCCATGGGCGACGTGGTCGACATCGAGGGTGGGCTGTCCGCCGGGCTCCCGGACGTGGTCGCGGTCCCCGACCTGAGCACCCTTCAGCACGTGCCGTGGGAGCCGGGCGTGGCGCACGTCATCGCCGACCTCTACAACCCGGACGGGACCGCCTCCGGCGAGAGCCCCCGCACCGTCCTGCGCGGCGTGCTGAGTCGCTTCGCCGAGCTCGGCATGCGCCCGGTCATCGGCCCCGAACTGGAGTTCTACGTCCTCGAACCGTGCGCGACCGCGCCGACGGGATGGCAGCGGTACGGCGAGGGCACCGGCAACGTCTACACCGCGGGGCTCAAGGGCGACCCCGAGAACACGCTGATCAGCTCCCTGCGCAGCCTCTCGGCGTACGGGCTCGACGTGGTCGCCGCCAACCACGAGTTCTCCTCCGGCCAGTTCGAGATCAATCTCTGGCACTCCGAGGCGCTCGACGCGGCCGACCGGGCGTTCCGCTTCAAGATCGCCGTACAGGAACTCGCCCGCATCCGCGGCAAGCGCGCCACCTTCATGGCCAAGCCGTTCAACGACGAGGGCGGGTCGGGTTTTCACCTGCACTTCTCGACCCTGGACGCCGACGGTCAGCCGCTCTTCGACGACCCCGGTGGCGAGGACGGTCTGTCGGCGGTGGCCCGCCACGGCGTCGCGGGAGTCCTGGCCCACGCGCCGGCGCTGGCCGCCCTGCTGAATCCCACGGTCAACTCCTACAAGCGCTTCGGCCCGGACACGCTGGCACCGTGGCTCGTCGACTGGGGCCTGGACAACCGCAGCGCGATGATCCGGATACCCCCGGAGCGGGGCCGGGCCGCGCGGATGGAGGTCCGGCTCGGCGACGCGTCGGCGAATCCGTACCTGGCGGTGGCGGGGCTGCTCGGCGCGGCGTACCTCGGCATCCGGGACAAGCTCGAGGCCCCGCCGAAGCTCGAGGGCTACGGCTACGACCCCGCCAAGGCCGATCGGCTGCCCGCCGACCTGGGCGCCGCCATCGGCGCGCTCGAGGCCGACCACGAGCTCCGGGAGCTGCTGGGCGCGCCGTTCGTGGCCGCCTTCGTGGCCTACAAGCGGAACGAGCTCGAACGATTCTCCCGGTGGGTCACCGACTGGGAGTTCCGCGAGTACAGCTACCACCTGTGAGACGGGTACAGCTACCACCTGTGAGAGGGGCCGGAGTGGCACAGCCACGGCTGTTGATGATCCTCAGCGAGAACTGGACCCTCACCTCGGGGCGCGACCTGCCCGAGCTCGTCCGGTGGGCCCGGGTGGCGGAGGACACCGGCTTCGACGCGGTCATGATCAGCGAGCACGTCGTGCTGGGCCCGGACGCCAGCGTGCGGGGCGTGATGGGCAACCCGCGCGACTACGCGATGCCGGGCAACCAGGATCCCGCCATGCCGTGGCCCAACTCGCTGCTGCTGCTCGCGGCGATGGCCGCGGTGACGACCCGGCTGCGGCTGATCGCCGGCGCGGTCATCGCGCCCCTGCGGCACCCGCTGCTGCTCGCCCGCGAACTCGGCACCCTGGACCTGCTCAGCGCGGGCCGCCTGGTCGTGCAGCCCACGGTCAGCTGGAGCGAGGACGAGTACGCCGCCCTGGCCGTGCCGTTCCGCCAGCGCGGCCGGATCCTGGACGAGCAGCTGGAGATCCTCGAACTGGCCTGGAAGGGCGGCCCGTTCTCGTACTCGGGCGAGTTCTTCTCGTTCCGCGACGTCAGCCTCGAACCGCGCGCGTACCGGCCCGACGGGCCCCGGCTCTGGTTCGGCGGGCAGCGGATGAGCGCGCCGCTGCTGCGCCGGCTGGTGCGCTGGGGACACGGCTTCCACCCGCTCGGCGATCCCGGCGCGGCGGACCTGGAGCGGCTGGCGACGGCGATGCGCGCGGCCGGCCGGGACCTCGCCGAGCTGGAGCGGATCGGGGGCACCCGGGCGGTCTTCCCCGACGACGACTCGCCCGCCGATCTGGGGCTGGCCCTGGAGCCGGTCCGCGAGCAGCTCGCCGCCGGCTACACGACCATCTGCGTGAAACCCTCGCAGTTCATCGACGACGTCCGCGAGCTGGAGTCGTTCTGCGGCGACGTGGTGCGCCGCGTCCAGGCCATGGCGGTGTGAGGTGTCCTTGCGACTCCTGGTGATCCAGCACGACCATGCCTCGCCCCTGGGACCGGTGGCCGAGCGCTTCGCCGAGCGGGGGTACGACGCGACGTCGCACCTCGTGGTGCCCGCGGCCCGGTTCCACGATCCCGGCGTCGAGACCGAGTTCCCGGACTTCACCCGCTTCGACGCGGTGGTGCTGATGGGCGCGCCCTGGTCGGCGTACGACGAGCTCGTCGCCAGCTGGGTGGTGCCGGAGCGGGACCGGCTCCGCGGCGCCGACGAGGCGGGGGTGCCGGTGCTCGGCATCTGCTTCGGCGGTCAGTTGCTCGCCTCGACGCTGGGCGGGGCGGTCGGGCCGTCCGCACACCCCGAGATCGGGTGGACCCACGTGGCGAGCGACGACGAGGCGATCGTGCCGTCGGGCCGCTGGTTCCAGTGGCACTACGACCGCTGGCGGGTGCCGCCGGGCGCGCGCGAGATCGCCCGCAACGCCGCCGCCTCCCAGGCCTTCGTGCTGCGCCGCAACCTCGCCGTGCAGTTCCATCCCGAGCTGACCAGCGGCATGCTCGCGGGCTGGCTGGGCAACGGCGGGGCCGCCAAGGCGGCGGCCGGGGGAGTCGACGTGCCGGAACTCGTGGCCGCCACCCGCGCGGGCGAGGCAGCGGCCCGGACCCGGGCACGGCTCCTGGTGGACGGCTTCCTCGACGTGGTGGCGACCGGCGTCCTGGGCCCGGAGTGCTAGATCTGACAGCGGTGCGGTGGCCGCCGCCCTACTGTGGCGGGACCACACGGGGAAGGGGAACCGGTATGAGCATGTCGTCAATGTTCCTGCGGATGGTTGTCGTGGCGGCGGTGGTCGCGCTCGTCTCGTTGGTCGTGTTCGCTGTCTCGGGCGCCGAGGAGCTCTCGGTCGCGACCAAGATCTACGTCGGCTGAGCGGCGATTCTCTCGGTCAGCGTAGGTCGAGGACGGCGTCGTCGGTGATGTAGTCGACGTCGGGGTCGGCGCGTAATGTTTCCACCTGTTCGTCTGTCAGCGTGCAGCCGAAGCATCCGTCCAGCAGCATGACGTTCGTCGCGCCGACCCGTGCCGCTACCTCTTGAGGTATCGCGACGTCCAGCACGCTCACGATGTACTTACCCTGGATGTGCCGAGGGTTGCGATGGTGCGGCGCGGGCTCGGCCCGGGGGTGGGGCGTGCGCGCGGCCCTGGCCAGCTTCTCCAGCCGGGCGTACTTGGCCGCCACGTGGTCGGGCGGCCGGCGCAGCTCCGCGATCCGCAGACTGTCGGTCAGGCCGTGGCGCCGGCCTGACCGCAGGACCAGCAACGCCTCGCCCGCTGCCCAGGGCCGGTATGCCGCCGGGTAGGTGGCGCGTAGCCGTTCCTGGTCGGCCGGGGCGGGCCGGATCTCGACCCAGCCGGCGGCGAGCTCGGTGAGCCGTGGCCGGGGCTGCCGACCGTCCCGCACGCGGTGATACCAGATGGCGTCCCTGCGCAGCTGGACCTCGTACACGGGCTCGGCCGTCTCGGTCTCCTCGCCGCGCCGCCGCAGGTGCAGGACGAACCGGAGGTGGGCGGTCGGATCGACTTCCGGGTCCTCGTCGTACCACAATCGCGGCGGTGGGTCGGCCTGCTCGCTGCCCGGGTCCACCGGCTCGGTGAACAGGCTGGGAGCGTAGCGGTCGGAGGGCGTGTCCTCGACCCGGGGCGGGGCCCACCCGGCGGCGTCGACCAGGGCCCGCACCCTGGCCAGCTTTGCCGCGATGTGCTCGGGCGGCCGGGCCAGCCGTCCGGCGATGTCCTCGACGGACATGCCGTCCTCCGCCCACTGGTACATCTCGCGTGCCTCGTGTGCGCCCCACGTCTCATAGGCCCACGGATACCGGGCGCGGAGCTGGTGCCAGTCGGTGGGAACCGGCCGGATGTCGACCCGGCCCGGTCCGACCCTGGCCAGCGGGACGTCGCCGCCGGGGATGCCGCCCGGTGGTTGCCCGATGGGGGTGACGCCCGATGTCACCCGGATCGGCTGGATGAACACCGAGCGGCCGTCGAAGATGGCCCACATGGTCGGCTCGTCGATCCGCCCGCCCGGCATCTCGAGGCGCGCCAGGTAGGGGACGTACACCGTCGGGTCCGCCTCCGGATCATGGTCGACGAACCGCCACGGGTCTCGGGCGTCCAGCCACGGCCGCAACACCGGCATCGCGTTCCTCCCGCCACCGGCTCGGTAAACCCGGAAGGTTCGACCGGGTGTTCTGATCGTGCGGCATCAGCCGGCTCCCGTCCATCCGGGCCTGTTTCGCGGTCTGGGACCACTGGCTGGGCGCATGGAAGGGCATCAGCCTGTATCACTGCCACACCCACACCCTGTCCCACTGGCTCGGCAACGGCCGCTACGGGCAGCAGGGCAGGTCCTCGGCTCGTATCCGCCCAACGGTTCCCGGAGTTACCACGGTCGACTGGGACGCGGTCTGATTGTGCGGGTGCCGCTCACGGCGAGGCCGGAGGCTTGGCCTTCTGCGGGTGGATCGTCTCGTGGCGGGACAGCATGGCGACGAACTCGCCGATCTTCCGCTCGCGGGTCTGCGCCCGTTTGACGGCATTGACGCGGTAGATGAGAGCGAACCGGTTGGTCTTGGTGAGCACGTCGAACATGGCTTGGGCGGCCGGGACGGCGGCGATGGCGGCGAGGAGGTCGGCCGGTGCCTCGGCTTCCGACGGCGGGGCGTAGGCCGTCGCCCACCGCCCGTCCGCTTTCGCGGCGTCCACCGCGGCGCGGCCCGACGGCAGCATCCGCCCCTGTGCTTCCAGCCGGGCCACGTGGGCGACGTTGCGTTGTGACCAGGAGCTGCGGGGCCTACGGGGGGGTGAACCGGATCCAGGAGCTCTGCTGATCCCGTTTCCGGGCCTGCCCGTCGATCCAGCCGAAGCACAGGGCCTCGTCGACCGCCTGCTGCCAGGTCAGCGTGGTGACTGTGCCGCCCTTCTTGGTCAGGGCCAGCCAGACACCGGGCGACGTGGCGTGGTTGGCCGACAACCACGCGCGCAGCGCCTCGGAGTCCGCGACGATCAATTCCTCCAACTCGGCGCTCGCCATGACGGCAGGCTAACCGACGCGACGTAGCCGCCCCGGCGACGTGGCGACGCGCCGCCCGGCTTGCCCGCTCCCAGCCCGGCTTGCCCGCTCCCAACCCGGCTCCGAGCCCGGCTTGCCCGCTCCGAGCCCGGCTTGCCCGCTCCGAGCCCGGCTTGCCCGCTCCCAGCCCGGCTTGCCCGCTCCGAGCCCGGCTTGCCCGCTCCCAGCCCGGCTTGCCCGCTCCCAGCCCGGCTGAGCGGCACTTCGGTGACCGACGCTGAAGGTCGCCCTCCTGCGCCATGACGATGGTGCTGCGGTTGTCGACCCGATGTGCCGTACCGGAGATGGTTTTACGATTGTGCTGGGGCCGTTTCCGTTGGGGAAGCAGAGCTGTCCGGCGCGGTGATGCCGTAGCGCTGCCGGCTGAAGGCGCGCAGCCGGTCGGCGAGCGCGCGGATCGTGGCGGCGGCGTGGTGGTTCGCGGGCCAGGCCGCGTACAGGTCGATCGCCAGGGCCCCCGGCATCAGGTCGATGCCGACCGGCACCAGGTCGAAGCGCGGGTCGTCGGAGAGCACCGCGACGCCGCGGCCCGCCGCGGCGACCGCCTGCGCGACCTCCGGGGTGCCGAACTCGATGACATGGTCCATCGCGAGGCGCGCGCGGGCCAGGGCCCGGTCCAGGGCGGTGCGGGCGTGCTGCGGCGGGCCCAGCACGAGCAGGTTCCGCCCGACCAGCTCGGCCAGGGAAACGCTGCTCCGCCCGGCCCACGGGTCGGCGGCGGTGACGTACGCCCAGACCGGAAGGGTGGCCACCGCGATGTGCGCGAGGTGCGCCGGCGGCGGGTCGGTGCCCACGGCCAGGTCGGCGCCGCGGGCGAGCGAGCCGTAGATCTCCGACGGCAGCTCCTGGAAGACCTGGGCCACCGGGTCGCCGGGGCCCCAGGTGGCCAGGAACGGCGCGATGACGTCGGTCAGCGTCGTGCCGGGCGTGCTGATGACCACCGTGCTCAGGGCGCCCTCGCGCAGCGACGCGGCGGCCTCCCGGGCCAGCTCGGCGCGGGTGACCAGGTCGCGGGCGATGGGCAGGAAGCGGTGGCCGGCGGCGCTGAGCACCAGGCGCCGCTCCATCCGGTCGAACAGGGCCAGCCCGAGCTCGCGCTCGAAGCGGCGCAGCTGGCGGGACAGCGACGGCTGGGCGATGCGCAACCGCTGCGCGGCGGCCGTCACCGAGCCGGTGTCCGCGACGGCCACGAACGTGCGCAGCGAGGCGAGATCCATGGGCTCGACCATGCCTCACCGGCATGATGATGAGCAACAACCGGTATTGGACAGCTATACGTTCGGCCCCGAAGGATCTCGGCATGGACATCGTGCAGGAACGCAGACTGCTCACCGAGATACCGGGGCCCCGATCCCGGGAGCTCCAGCGACGCAAACTGGCGAGCGTGTCGGCCGGCGTGGGCGTGGGCCTGCCGGCCTACATCACCCGGGCGGGCGGCGGCGTGCTCGTCGATGTCGACGGCAACCAGTTGATCGACTTCGGGTCCGGTATCGCGGTCACCACGGTGGGCAACGCGGCGCCGCGGGTGGTCGAGCGGGTCCAGCGGCAGGCCGCCGAGTTGACGCACACGTGCTTCATGGTCACACCGTACGAGGGCTATCTCGAGGTCTGTGAGGCGCTCGCCGAGCTCACGCCGGGCGACCACGCCAAGCGCAGCGCCCTGTTCAACTCCGGCGCCGAGGCGGTCGAGAACGCGGTCAAGATCGCCCGCGCCGCCACCGGCCGGCAGGCCGTCGTCGCCTTCGAGCACGGCTATCACGGCCGCACCAACCTGACGATGGCGCTGACCGCCAAGTCGATGCCGTACAAGGCGGGATTCGGGCCGTTCAGCCCCGAGATCTACCGCGCGCCGATGGCCTATCCGCTGCGCTGGCCCGGCGGCGCCCAGGCGTGCGCGGAGGAGGCCTTCGAGGCGTTCGCCGGCACGGTGCGCACCCAGGTCGGCGCGGACCGGGTGGCCGCGGTCGTGGTGGAGCCGATCCAGGGCGAGGGGGGCTTCATCGTGCCGCCGGCGGGCTGGCTGCGCCGGGTGGCGGACTTCTGCCGCGAGCACGGCATTGTGCTGATCGCCGACGAGATCCAGACCGGCTTCTGCCGCACCGGCGACTGGTTCGCCTGCGACCACGACGGCGTCGTGCCCGATCTCATCACCACGGCCAAGGGGATGGCCGGCGGGCTGCCGCTGGCGGCGGTGACCGGCCGGGCCGAGATCATGGACGCCGTGCACGCCGGCGGCCTCGGCGGGACCTACGGCGGCAACCCGGTCGCCTGCGCGGCCGCCCTGGGCGCGATCGAGACCATGCGTACGGAGAACCTGTGCGCCCGCGCCCGCGAGATCGAAACACTGTTCCGGCACCGCCTGGAGAAGCTGCGGCACAGGTACGGCGCGATCGCCGAGATCCGTGGCCGGGGAGCGATGCTCGCCATGGAGCTGACCGCCGGCGCCGGCGATCTCACGCCGAACCCCGGTGCGACGGCGGCCATCAACGCCTCGTGCCACCGGCAGGGTCTGGTCACCCTCACCGCGGGCACCTTCGGCAACGTCTTCCGGTTCCTGCCGCCGCTGACGGCGCCGGACCACCTGCTCCAAGAGGGCCTCGACCTGATCGAGCAGGCCTTCCAGGAGCACCTCGGATGAACGAGCAGGAGATCCTGGCCAAGGTGCCCACCGGCCTGTTCATCGGCGGCGGCTGGCGGGAGTCCGCGGACGCGGCCCGGCTCGACGTCGAGGACCCAGCGACCGGGGCCGTGCTCACCACCGTCGCCTCCGCCACCCCGCAGGACGGGCGCCGGGCGCTGGACGCGGCGGTCGCCGCGCAGGCCGGCTGGGCGGCGACGGCACCGCGGGCGCGGGCCGAGCTGCTGCGCACGGCCTTCGAGCTGCTCACCGCGCGGGCCGAGGAGTTCGCCCTGCTGATGACGCTGGAGATGGGCAAGCCGCTGGCCCAGGCGCGCGGCGAGGTGGCCTACGGCGCGGAGTTCCTGCGCTGGTTCTCCGAGGAGGCCGTGCGGGTCGGCGGCCGCTGGGCCACCTCGCCGGACGGGGCCACCCGGCTGCTGACCATGCGGCAGCCGGTCGGCCCGGTGCTGATGATCACGCCCTGGAACTTCCCGCTCGCCATGGGCACCCGCAAGATCGGCCCGGCCGTCGCGGCCGGCTGCACGATGGTGGTCAAGCCCGCGTCGCAGACCCCGCTCACCATGCTGGCGCTGGCCGGCCTGTTCGCCGAGGCCGGGCTGCCGCCGGGCGTGCTCAACGTGGTGCCGACCGCGCGCACGGCCGCGGTGATGGCGCCGCTGGTCGGCGACTCCCGGCTGCGCAAGCTCACCTTCACCGGCTCCACCCCGATCGGCAAACACCTGGTACGGCAGTCCGCCGACCAGCTGCTGCGCGTCTCGATGGAGCTCGGCGGCAACGCGCCCTTCGTGGTGTTCGCCGACGCCGACCTCGACGCCGCCGTCGAGGGCGCGATGCTGGCCAAGATGCGCAACATGGGTGAGGCCTGCACCGCGGCCAACCGGTTCCTGGTGCAGGAGCCGGTGGTCGAGGAGTTCGTCGCCCGGTTCGCCGCCCGGATGGCCGCCGAGCGGGTGGGCCGCGGCACCCGGGACGGCGTGACGGTCGGTCCGCTCATCGACGCCACCCAGCGGGAGAAGGTCGCGCAGCTCGTCGCGGACGCCGTCGCGGGCGGCGCCGACGTCGTCACCGGCGGCTCGGCGCTCGGCGGGGCGGGGTACTTCTACGAGCCGACCGTGCTGGCCGGCGTGCGCCCGGAGGCCGCGCTGATGCGCGAGGAGATCTTCGGGCCGGTCGCGCCGGTCACCGCGTTCGCCGACGAGGACGAGGCGCTGCGGCTGGCCAACGACACCGAGTACGGGCTCGCCGCCTACGTCTTCACCCGCGATCTGGGCCGCACGGTGCGGGTCAGCGAGGCGCTGGAGTTCGGCATGGTCGGCGTCAACCAGGGGATCGTGTCCAACCCCGCGGCGCCCTTCGGCGGCGTGAAGCAGTCGGGTTTCGGTCGCGAGGGCGGACCCGAGGGGATCGACGAATACCTCTCCGTCAAGTACGTCGGGATCGCCCCGTAGCCGGGAAAACGTACGGATCCAAACGTTGACCCGCCCGGCCTCTTGACCAGCGAATGTGACCGCCGTTACGTTGACGGCTGAAGCACTCGTATGGACTCAAACGTTCTCCTGCCACCCCCTCCGGAGGAATGCCATGTCCGCTGACCCCGCCGCCACCGCCGGTCCGCAGGGGCCCGGCCTGAAACGCGACGCGATATCCGCCGCCGGCATCGTGTTCCTGGTGCTGGCCGCGGCCAGCCCGCTCATCGGCCTCACCGGCGCGGTGCCGGCCGCGATGGTGGTCGGCAACGGGCTCGGGGCGCCCCTGGCGTACGCCGTGGTCGGGGTGATCGTGCTGGTCTTCGCCGTGGGCTTCGTGGCGATGTCCCGGCACGTCACCAACGCCGGCGCGCTGTACGCCTACGTGGGCCGGGGCCTCGGCGCCCGGATGGGCCTGGGCGCCGCGGGCGTGGCGCTCTGGTCCTACACGGCGATCCAGGCCTCGGTGTACGGCTTCTTCGGGGTGGTCGGCTCGGCCACGCTCGACTCGTGGACCGGGCTGAAGCTGCCGTGGTGGGTGCTCACCGTCGCCCTGGTGCTGCTGGTGCAGGTGTTCGGCTACCTGCACATCGAGCTGGGCGCGCGGGTCCTGGCGGTGCTGATGATCCTGGAGTGGGGCACGATGCTGGTGCTCGGCCTGGTCATCCTGGCCAAGGGCGGCACCGGCGAGGGCCTGGGCGTCTCGCAGGTGTTCTCCGTCGAGAGCCTGCTGGCGGGCGCGCCCGGCGTCGCGCTGGTGTTCGGCTTCGCCTCGATGTTCGGCTTCGAATCCAGCGCCATCTACGGCGAGGAGGCGCGCAACCCCGAGCGCTCGGTGCCGCGCGCGACGTACCTGTCGATCGTCCTCATCACGGCCTTCTTCCTCTTCACCTCCTGGACCCTGATCGTGGGCCATGGCCCGGCCGGCGCGGTCGCGGCGGCCGGCAAGGCGCTCGAGTCCGGCGACCCGGCGGCGTACGTCTTCGACGCCGGCGGCACCTACCTGGGCTCGTGGGCGCCGCACGCGATGAGCGTCTTCGTCATCACGTCGATGTTCGCGGCGGCGCTGGCCTTCCACAACGGCATCTCCCGCTACCTGTTCACCCTCGGCCGCGACGGCGTGCTGCCGCGCGGGCTGGCGGCGGTGCATCCGCGCACCCGGGCCCCGCACGTGGCGTCGGTGACCCAGTCGGTGTCGATCCTGGTGCTCATCACGCCGTTCATCATCGCCGGGGCGGACCCGGTGGCGACCCTGTTCTTCTGGGGCTCGGGGGTCGCGGTGGTCGGCATCGTGACGCTGTACGCGCTGACCTCCGCCGCCGCGTTCCGCTACTTCCGGTCGCACCCGGGCCAGGACTCCCGGCTCTGGCACACCCGGATCGCCCCGCTGCTCTCCGTGTTCACCATGATCGGCGCGCTCGCCCTGGTGCTGAAGAACATCGACACGCTGGTCGGTGCCGCCACCGGGCCGACGGTCGTGCTGCTGCTGACGGTGCCCGTCGCGTTCCTGCTGGGGTTCGCCGCGTACAGCGCCGCCCGCCGGCGGCTCGACCCGTCCGCGCAAGCCGGCCTCGTCGACGAGCTGACCTGACCCGGGCACCCCCGCCGCCGCCCGGCGGCGGGGGTGCCGAAGGTAGCCTCGTACGGGTGCGACATCGCCGTGGAGGAGTCCTGTGACGGGTCATCGTTCGATCACCGAGACTGAGAAGACCGTTCAGGAGAAGCTCGGCGACGTCCCCCTCAACTGGGAGTCGATGGCGGCGGTCGCGAACATCTACCGGGCCGCCGCGGCGACCCGCCACCACGTCGAAAATTCGGTGCTGCGCGAGGTCGAGCTCACCTGGACCGGCTTCGTGGTGCTCTGGGTGGTATGGATCTTCGGCGAGACGGAGACCCGCACCGTCGCCGAGGAGGCCGGCATCTCCAAGGGCACCCTCACCGGGGTGTCCCGCACGCTGGAGGCCCGCGGCCTGGTCCGGCGCTCCGCGCACGCCACGGACGGCCGGATGGTGCTGCTCGCCCTCACCGACGCGGGCGAGGCGCTGATGCGGCGGCTGTTCCCGGCGTTCAACGCCGAGGAGGCGTTCGTCACCACCCGGCTCAGCACGCCGGAAACCGTGCAGCTCGCCGACCTGCTGCGCCGCATCGTCGCCCAGTTGGAGGGCGAGGGGGAGCAACGCCGCCTCGACCTGCTCGCCGGCGCGGCCCCACAACCGCGCCGCGGCGGCCGCCGCAAACGCACTTAGCCCGAAAACCATTTCCGGTACGGCGGATCGGGCCGGCAACCGCAACAGCACCGTCACCGCCGCAGAAGGGCGACCCGCGGGGCGGGTCACCGAAGTGCCGCCGGCGCCGGGCTGAGAGCGAAGGAAGGCTCCGCGGAACACCCCGGCCGGCGCGCTGGCTGTGGGCTCTGCCCGGGGCGTCGGCTGCGAGTTCTGCCCGGCGCGCTGGCTGTGGGTTCTGCCCGGCGTGTCGGCTGCGAGTTCTGCCCGGTGCGCCGGCATCAGCCCGCGTCCCGCGTGTCCTGCGCGTCCTGCGCGTCCTGCGCGTCCTGCGCGTCCCGCGCGTCCTGCGCGTCCTGCGCGTCCCGCGCGTCCCGCGCGTGCCGCATTCGCCGAGGCGGCGGCTCGGCCGGGCAGATGAAGTTGACCTTAAGTTTGATCCGCTCATGGGAGCGCTCCCGTATGGCCTGCCGTAGGCATTCTCGGGAGAGGCGCGGGTTCAATGTACAGATCCAAGTTCGGTCTCGGCCGGTTGAAGGTGCGCCGGTGGCAAGCGTATGCGGTCGCCGGCGTCGCCGTTGTCGTTGTCGGCGCCGGATTGGGCATCGCCTCCGCCGGCGAGACGGTGCCTACGGTCAACTGTCCCCAGGTCGCGGTCAACGTCGCGGTCCCCGCCCAGCAGCGGGCCGACGTGCAGAACAACCTCAAACTGCTCAACACCCAGATCGACGAGGCCAACCAGCGGCTGCGCACCACCGTCGGTCAGGGTGGCCCGAACTTCATCCAGAACGCGATCCTCGGCCCGCTGAAGGACAAGCGGTTCGCCACGATCAACCGGATCGAGACGGCCATCGGCCGCAACGCCCCGAAGCCCGACCTGAACGCCGAAGGCCTGTCGGCCTGCACGCTGAACAAGAACGGCCGCGCCTCCAAGAAGCAGAACACGACGCTGTCGGCGGCCGCCACCGCGGCCCAGCCGGTGCCGACGGTCAGCTGTCCCACGGTGAGGATCACCGTCGCGGTGCCGGCCCAGCAGAAGGCCGACGTCGACCGGAACCTGGCGCTGCTCAAGACCCAGATCGGCGAGGCCAACCAGCGGCTGCGCACCACCGTCGGTCAGGGTGGCCCGAACTTCATCCAGAACGCGATCCTCGGCCCGCTGAAGGACAAGCGGTTCGCCACGATCAACCGGATCGAGACGGCCATCGGCCGCAACGCCCCGAAGCCCGACCTGAACGCCGAGGGCCTGTCGGCCTGCACGCTGAACAAGGCGCCGACGCCGGCCGAGTCGAAGAGCCCGGCCGTGAAGGCTTCCGTCACGGCGGCGCCGACCACCCGGGCCCCGGCGCCGGCCCCGCCGAAAGCGAACGCTCCCGCCGGCTCTCCGGTGACGGTCAACGGACAGCTGAGCGTCTGCGGCGTGCGCCTTTGCAACCAGTCCGGCACGGCGATCCAGCTACGCGGCATGAGCAGCCACGGCCTTCAGTTCTTCCCGAACTGCGTGAACCCCGACTCGCTGGCCGCACTCCGCAACGACTGGAAGGCCGACTTCATCCGGCTGTCGATGTATGTGCAGGAGGGCGGCCTCGCGAGCGACCCCACCGGCTTCACCAACAAGGTGAACGGCCTGGTTGACGACGCCACGGCACTCGGCCTCTACGTCATCGTCGACTTCCACATCCTCACGCCGGGTGACCCCAACTTCAACCTGGGCCTGGCCAAGACCTTCTTCGAGAACGTGACAGCCAAGCACGCCGCCAAGAACAACGTGCTCTACGAGATCGCCAACGAGCCGAACGGTGTCAGCTGGGACGCGATCAAGTCCTACGCCGACCAGGTGATCCCGGTGATCCGGAAGAACTCGCCGAACAGCGTCGTGCTGGTGGGCACCCGTGGCTTCTCCTCGCTGGGCCTCACCGACGGCAGTGACGAGAAGGAGATCCTGGCCGATCCGGTCGACTTCAAGAACGTCATGTACACATTCCACTTCTACGCCGCCTCGCATGGTGCCGATCGCCGGGCCGTGGTGGCCCGGGCGGCCACCAAGCTCCCGCTCTTCGTCAGCGAGTTCGGCAGCCAGACCTTCACCGGCGACGGCACCAACGACTTCACCAGCACGACCGCCTGGCTGGACCTCCTCAAAGCCAACAAGATCTCGTACGGCATGTGGAGCTTCTCCGACGGCCGTGAGAGCAACTCGGTCTTCAAGCAGGGCACCTGCGCCGGAACCACCTTCGCCGGCACGAACGTCCTGACTGAGGCGGGCCGCTACCTCCGCAGCCGCATCCTCACCGGAGTCGGCAACCCCAACTGAGCCAGAGTCGCCAACCCCAACTGAAACGCCTCACGAGCCCGCGGCCGCAACCCAACCCCTGGGGTTGCGGCCGTGCCGTCTCCGGAAACGCCTTCCACATCCAGGCCTCCGGGTACGACCTCGGAGCGTTCCCGGACGCAGTCCGCAGGTCACTTGGCCGAGCCACCGGTGGCGCACCGGCAGCTGCGAGGTGGCGGCGACGGACGGGTCTGTCATTACGCGGTCCACGTGAGAGTCGTGGATTTCTGTACCCGGCTTGCCGCCGAGAAGCCGCGCAGGCCGTGCAGGCCGCGCACCACACTGCCGCATGGTGAGAACGGCCCGACCGCGGCCAACTCCATCCGACCTCAAGACGCCGTGACAGCAGCCTCGATGCAGGCGCTGTTGACCCGGCCCACCGCGTCCAGGAGATCGTCAAGAGCATTCGCCGACTCGTCACCGATCTCCGCGCGGAGCCAGGCCGAGTACCGGACCTGCAACTGTGTGCCGGCCTGCTCGACGCTCTCGATGCCTGACTTCCCGGCGTTCTCGATGGTGGCCTTGACTGCCTGTTCATCGATGTCCACCGCCTCGCCGGTCCGAGGCGCCTCGGCCGCGAGCTTGCAGGCCGCGACCGCCTCGGCGGTGGTGGACGACGCCGGAGCAGCCGATGGCGCGAGGGTCACGGGTGAAGTCGCCGGCGCAACGGCGGCGGGCTCCGAATCGGCCGGGCTGCAAGCGGAAACGGACATGATGACGATGACTGCCGTAAGGATCTGTGCACGCCGCATGTGGGCACGGTAGGGACAATTCCCTCCCGCCGGGCTCGGCTGACCGGCCGGAATGACGCCGACGAGCGCGGCACCCGATCAGCCCGGCCAGCGCGCGACCGGGACAGCAGTCACCCGTAGCACGTGCGGCGACCCCGGTGACCGCGAGGAATAGCCAGTCGACGGCTCACGGAGTCGCCCTTCTCGTGCGGATCGTCGACCAGCGCGGGAAAGACGGTCCACCGATCTCGCTCGGCAATCGCCATCACGTCGTCCGGCAGGCGCACATCATGCGCCTCCACGTAGTGGGCGAGGCCCTGCGGCCACAAAGTGCTTCCCGTCGGTCAACTCCGTGCCGCCGTCGACCATCCCGCAGATTCGACACGTCGAGAACCCGGCTGCGGCGACGAACACCATCCCTGACCGCGGATACGAAGCGACGGCGACACGTTGCTCGGGTTCAACCCGCGAATTGACGAGGTCAGGCACGTCAGACCACACCTCCGGCGCCGACGGGTCCTGCTGATGGTCGATCGGACGAAGAATTCGCTGGCTGACCGGCCCCCGCATCGACGAGGTCACGCACGTTAGGCCACACCTGCGGCGCCGACGGGTCTGTTGATGGCCGGTCGGACGAAGAATTCGCTGGCTGACCGGCCCCCGCATCGACGAGGTCACGCACGTTAGGCCACACCTGCGGCGCCGACGGGTCTGTTGATGGCCGGTCGGACGAAGAATTCGCTGGCTGACTGGCCCCGTCATCGACGAGGTCAGGCGCGTCAGGTCACACCTGCGGCGCCGACGGGTCTGTTCGATGGCCGGTCGGACGAAGAAYTCGCTGGCTGACTCGACCCCCTCAGCGTACGGATTTGATTCGGTAGACCAGGGCGGCTCCGGCCAGGGCGAACAACGAGGATGCCACGTAGAGCGTGGGGTATCCGCCGGCGTGGGCGACGATGGGTGCGGCGATCGCCGGGGCGAGGACCTGCGGCATGGAGTTGGCGATGTTGATCACGCCGAGGTCCTTGCCGCGGTCCAGATCGGTCGGCAGCACCTGGGTCATGAGGGCGAAGTCCACCGAGGTGAACGCGCCGAACCCGACACCGAGAATCAACGCGGCCACGATCACACCGGTCCAGGAGTGCCAGCCGGCCAGCAGGAAGCCGGCCAGCGCCATGATGACGCCGGACCAGGTGACGAAGACGCGCCGGTTGCCGAGGCGGTCAGACCAGGCTCCGGCGACCAGCACGGTGATGAGCAGTGTGGCCGCGTTGACGGCGGTCAGGATCAGCACACCGCCGTCCGGATCGGCCAGTCCCACTTCATCCTTGAGATAGAAGAACAGGTAGAGCACGGCCATGGCGTTGCCCAGGTTCATCAGGAAACGGGTGAGCCAGGCCCAGGCGAAGTCCGGGTGCCGGGCCGGGCTGATCCAGAATCCGGTCAGGAACGAGCGCCAGCTCCAGGCGGGACGCAGGGCGGCCGGCAGCACATGATCGCGCCGGATCAGCAGGTACGGCACGACGGAGACCAGCACAAAACCGGCGCACGCGAGATAGCCGCCGGTGATGCTGCCACCGACGACCGCCAGGCTCGCCCCGGCTGCGGCCCCGACCGTCTGCGCCACGCCGAAATAGCCGCCGACGATCCCCCGCTGGGCCACGGGCACCTGGTCCGGGATGGCGGCCGTCAGCGCGGCGAACGGCGCGTTCAGCGCGGTCTGCACCAGCGACCAACCGATGATCATCATGGTTATGTCGCGCGCCACGGCCAGGATCGCGAGCCCCGCGACGCCGGTCGCGGTGCCGGCGGCGATCCACGGCAGCCGCCGGCCGAAGCGGGAGATCGTACGATCCGACAGCGCACCCCAGAGCGGGTTCGCGATGAGCGAGAACAACGCGCCGACTCCGGTCACCAGGGCGAGCGCGCCCTGCTTGTCGCCCGGCGAGAAGGCGTCGGCCTGCTTCGCCAGCAGGATCTGCAACGGGCCGTACCAACCGACGAACATGCCCGTCACGGCCAGCGAGAACGTCAGTACCCAGGTGGCCCGCACCCGCTGGGTGGGCACGCCAACTTCGGCTGACCAGGCCGGTCCACCGCGCTGGGCGCGCTCGCCGTGCTGGATCGGTTCGCCGTGCTGGATCGGTTCGCCGTGTTGGGTTGGTTGGCCGTGCTGGATCGGTTCGCCGTGTTGGGTTGGTTCGTCGTGGTCGTCGGGGGTTGCTGCCGCGGGGGCGCCATTCGCCGGAGGCGCGTCGGTCATCGGGACGGCCGTTCGATCGAGGCGGTTCGGGTGACCCGGATCCGCTCACGCAGGCGGCTGAATGATGTCTTGGGAGCACGCCGTCCGGTGCCGTAGTCGCCATGCACCAGGCCGAACCGCTTGGTGGAGCTCGCTGCCCGCACGATGTTGTCCAGCAACGACCACACGGAGCAGACGCGAACATCCACGCTGCGCCTGTCGCGGAGCCGCTCACCGGGCGGGCCGGAGCGTGGCTGGCGATCGCCATGATCGCCATGATCGGCGTCGAACCGGTCGAGCGCCGCATCGCGACGGCCGAGCTGTGCACCAGCTGCGGATGGTGCGCCACGGTGCCGGCACACCAGCCCGGGTGGGGAACGGTGGTGGTATGCCGGTCCGGGCGAGGAACGGTGGCGCTTCCGTACTTGGCGGACCTGGTGCGCGGTGTTCCGCTGTTGCCAGCCGCCTTGGCCCTTCTCCGCGATCGTTGCGGGGCTTTGGCTGGACGTGTCCCAGGCCGACGGCATCCGCCTGCCCTCGCCGGCTGTTTCCTCGATCTGATAGGCCGAGGGCGCCACGGCCCGGAGGAAGCCTTGAGGGATACCCGCCACGTGTCCCGCTCCTCGCGTGCAGTGGACCGCCTTCGCTATTGATGAGAATGATTCGTGTTCGACGCGCGCTACGCAAGAGCGGGAACTACGTCGATCGCCCCGACCGTTGGGCCACGCTCGCGGCTGGAGTTCGAATCCTTGGTGAACCCGCATCCGCAGATGGCAAGCATCGTGATCCTGCGGCGTCGCGGGCCGCACTTTTCACGGTGTCACGCACCGCCGGATCGCTCGGCGGTGGTCTGCCTGGAGTAGGCGGCGTGCTTCTTGGTGCTCCGGGGCGGATCCGATGGCGGCGGCGATCGCGTGCCGGACGGCTGGTTCCGGGTCGGTGGCCAGGTGCGCGCCGAGCTCGGGCCAGCGATGTGGCTGGCGTGCCCAGGCCAGGCCCGCGCAGGCTCGAAGCCAGCGGCTGGGGTGTCCGGCGAGCACTCGGACGTCGATCCTCAGCTCCTCGGCCGGGAGATCGGTCAGAACGGTCGCCAGGGTGTGGTTGGTGTTGTCGTCGGCGCCCGGAAGCAGTTCCACTGCCAGCTCTCGGATCGTCAGGTATTGGTCGGACGTGTGCGCGAGTCGGCCGGCGGCGCGCAGAGCGCGAGCCGCGAGCGAGGGCAGGCCGACAGAAACCTTGAAGCGGCTGAACGGGTCCACTCCGAAGTCGAAGGATTCCTCGCTGGGGGTCGGCGCGCGGACGAAGTCCAGCGTGGCGGCGAGCAGCGCGGTGCGCTGGTCGTCGCCGAGGGTCGGGCCTACCGTCGAGAGGGCGGCCAGCGCGTCTGCCCGGTTCTGGGCGATGTCGTGGGTGTCCCGCGCCCGCCGGAGCATCGCTTCGCAGAACGCGTGCCTGTCGTCGATGCCGAGAATGCGGACCAGCCCGGCGGTCTGCCGAAGGCCGGTGCCCAGGACCTGCCTTCCGGGCTGGTGGACAACGGGCTGGGCGTCACGACGGAATTGCTCCCGAGCGACATCGATGGCGGGCTCGGGGTCGGACCCCGCGATGATCAGCCCGAGGGCCGCCTCCAGGTTGCCGTCCCGGGCGGCCTCGGACAGCCGCGCGCCGGCCAGGGCCGGATCCGCCTTCAGGAGCTCCGCGCCCGCCCGCACGGCGCGCAGACCGACGTCGGGACCGACCAGGATGGCGTCGCAAAGCACGTGGGCCGCCCGCTCCCGGAGGTCCGCATGACGGCCGGCGATCTTGACGAGTGCGACGAGGTGGTCGCGGTCGGTTTGTTCGTGAGTGCCGGGCGCCCGCTTGAAGTAGTTCGCCGTCAGCTCAAGGAATTCTGCCGCGTCGGCATGGCTGGACTCGTCGGCGGTGTGGGCGAAGGCGGCGAAGGCCGGTAGCCAGGTGCCGGCGACGAAGGGGCTCCGCTCGGCGGTCCTCAGCTCCCGCAGGGCCACCTTCGACCATCGCGCGGCCGCCTCGGCGGACAGCACTTCGTCGCCGGCCGCCGCGAACGTGAACGAGGCGATCCGTTCCCACACCGGCGCCTGCTCGGGCGGTGGCCGGAAATCGAGCGGCTGGTCGGGCAGGGCCCCGGCGAGCTTCTCAAGCTTGCGGTCGCAGCCCGCGTGTACGTAGTGAGTGACCGCGTCCGTCCACTTCGCCGTCGCCGCGAAGAGGTCGCCCAGGCGCTCGTGGGCGGTGAGCTCGTCCTGCCAGCTCGCGGCGACGACAGCGTGAGTCAACTGCTGGTGCAGGCAGCGCAGCGCCTCTGGCCAGTCTTCGTCGAGCATCCGGGCGACCGCGCGTTCCGCGAGGCGGAAGGGCTCGGGCAGCACGGAACCGCCCCCGGCGGAGTGCAGCGCCAGGGCGAGGCGGTGGAGTTCATCAAGGCCGCCGTCGCGTTTCCGGTACTGCGCCCGGGTCGCGCGCTGACCATAGAGCCAGAGCGCGGCCGAGTCGTTCGCCCGCTGCCCGATCGCCAGCTCGACAGCCTCCGACCAGCGGTCAAGGGCCTCGTCGGACCGGCCGCTCAGGCCGAGATACCTGGCGTACCGGGCCGATATCCACGCGCGGGCCGACGGCGGGTAGACCGCGCGCCCGCTCGCCAGCAGCTGACTCCAGTCGCCGGAGGCCTCGGCCAGGCACATGAGCATGCGGGCTCGCAGCGTCAGCCCCCGGTCGTCGGCCGGGGTCGAGGCCGCCAACTCGGCGAGGCCGGCATCGCGCTGGGTGAGCAGCTCGGTTCGGCGCCGGGCGACCGCCTGTTCGGCCAGCGCGAGGCCGGTGTGGAATCGGCCCTGATCCGTGGACTCCATCGCGTCGAACACGTCGGCGAGGTCCTCGAGCGTGACCGCCCGGTCGTAGCCGAACGCCGCCGCGACCGACACGGCCTCCATCGCTCTGGTGACCGGCTCGGGGAGGTGCCGCTCCTGGCCGGACAGTGCGTGGAGATGCTGGTTGACCGCGAAGGGATCCCCGGCCCGGTAGCTGTCCCAGCAGAGGTCGATGCGGATGCGCGCGGCCTCGACGAACTCCTGCCCGGCCGCGAGCGCCCCGGCCTGCTTGGTCCGCACCATCGACGCATGCTGGGCGAAGGGAGAGGCCTCCAGCGTCCTGGCGACCTGGTCGAAGAGGACGACGGCCTCGAGCGGCGCCTCCGGGAGCCGGTCTTCCGCCTGCTGAAGGCGCTCGGTCTCGCCGAGGTGCGCGACCGGCCCGCGCAGGACCGCGTCGGCGGCGATCGGCTGGACCTTGTTCAGGACCCGGTCCATGGCGGCGAGTTCCGCCTCACCGACGTGTCGTTCCCCTGGGCCGCCTGGCGTTCCTTCCAGGCGAGCAACTCGTCGACGGGATAGGCGGACTCGTGACCGTCGACCGCGGGATGATGCCGGCCGCACAACAACAACAGGTTCCCGAATTCGTCGATCTTCTCCTGCGGGTAGCCGGGGTCGTACCGCGGACCGCCCGGCTTCTCGGACCGGATGTGGGCGATCTCCACGGTCGTGGTGAGCAGTCCCCGGTCCTTGAACACGAGCGCCGCCGTGCAGGACGGGTACGCGCAGCGGGTGGCGGTGCCGAACAGCAGCTTGATCGTCAACTTCGAGTAGTTCCGGGCCACCGACGAACCCTATCGGGAGCCGGCATGACCTGGTCGGATCGCCCACCGCGCCGGGGACGGGACGGCGTCGCCGCGACAGCGGCGGCTCCTGGCCGGCGCGCCCTGCTGGCGCACCCTGATCGGCTACGCGCTCAGCCCGGCGGGCCGGCAGGGCGGTGGCCCGGCACGGTGATCGGTTCGTGGACGGGTGGAGGTGGTGTCGCGGTTGGCGACGGTGTGTCGCCGTACCGGATGGGTCCTCGGTTTTGAATCAGCGCTCGAACACGATCCGTCCGTCGAAGATGGTGAGGTCGACCTCGGCCTCGGGCAGCTCGTGCGGGTCGATGGTGGTCAGGTCGCGGTCCAGCACGCACAGGTCGGCGACCTTGCCCGCCTCGACGGTGCCCTTCCAGTCCTCGGCGAAGTCCTGCCGTGCCGGGTTGGTGGTGTACGCCCGGATCGCCTCGGCCAGGCCGACGCGCTGGTCCGGCCCGCTGGTCCGGCCGCTGGCCTTGGATTCCCGCAGCAGCATCGCGGCCACGCCCTGCCGCCAGTCCGGCAGGGTGACGGGCGCGTCGGAGCTGGCGCACACGGCCACGCCCGCGTCGAACGCCGAGCGGACCGGCCACTGGTACGCCGAGCGTTCCGCGCCGACGATCTCGTCCATCACGTCCGAGATCGTCCACTTGATCGCCGGGTTCATGTTGATGCCGTAACCGTGTTCGGCCAGCCGGGCCAGGCTGCCGGCGCTGACGAAGTCGCCGTGGATGACGTAGTGCCGGGCGTCCGCGCGGGGATGCGCGGCGCCGGCGGCGAGGAACGCGTCGACGGCCGCGTCGATGGCGCGGTCCCCGGTGACGTGCACGCCCACCTGGAAGCCCGCGGCGTGCGCGAGCCGGACCATCTCGTGCAGCTCGGCGACCCGCAGCCCGGCGTCGTCGCCGGCCACGCAGAGCGCGCCGTGGCCGCCACCGCAGTACGGCTCGCCCATCCAGGCCGTCCGGTTCGGCGGCACCCCGTCGCCGAATATCTTCACGCCGATCATCCGCAGCCGCCGTGGATCGGGCGTGCCGCCGGTTTCCGGGCCGAGCTGGGCCAGGCCCTCGGCCACGTCCGCCGCCGAGCCGCTCATCGGCGCGGGCAGGTACAGCGCGCTGACCCGCGCGTGCAGCGCCCCGTCGGCGGCCAGGGCGCGGTAGGCGGCCCAGTTGGCGCTGCCCAGTCCGCCGAGCGGGGTCTCGTCGCCGCCGGGGCCCAGGCCCGGCTCGGTGTAGCTGGTGATGCCGCGGGAGTGAAGCTCGCCGACCACCCGTTCGATCGCCGCGCGGCGCACCGCCGCGCCGGGTGTCGCGATCCGGGCCTGCACGAGGTGCTGCGCGGCTTCCCGCAGGAGCCCGCTCGGTTCGCCGTCGGCGTCCACGACGATCACCCCGCCGGCCGGCGCCGGGGTGCCGCGGCCGACGCCGGCCGCCCGCAGCGCGGCGCTGTTGACCCAGACCTGGTGCGCCGAGAAGTCGGTCAGGCAGACAGGATGGCCGGGCGCGGCCTCGTCCAGGTCCCGCCGGTGCGGCAGCCGCCGCGGGTCGTCCACGCACTCGGCCAGGTAGCCCGGGTCCCAGCCGAAGCCGATGATCCAGGCGCCGGGCGGCGCCGCCGACGCGGCGGTTCGCACCGCCGCCACGATGTCAGCGATGCTGCGCACGGCGGGATGGCCGAGGTCCAGCGCGAACGGCGGCCGGCTCAGCCCGTAGGCGGCGCCGTGCAGGTGGGAGTCGTTGATGCCGGGCAGGACGGTCCGGCCGTGCAGGTCGATCACCCGGGTCGCCGGGCCGGCCAGCGCCCGGACGTCGGCGTCGCGGCCGACCGCGAGGATCCGGCCGTCGCCGACCGCGACCGCCGCCGCGGTGGTGAACCGTGGGTCGACGGTGAGGACGCGCCCGTTCACCAGCACGAGGCCGGGGTGCTGCGGGGTCATCCGCGGTTTCCTTTCCGGAGGTAGGCCAGGGCGGCGCCGACGATCAGCGCCACCCCCTGGGCCATCTGCTGGTAGAACGTCGGCACGCTGAGCAGGGTGAGCCCGTTCTGGAGCGCGCCGAGGAAGAGCACCCCCAGGGTGACGCCGAGAATCGAGCCGACCCCGCCGGTCAGCGCCACCCCGCCGAGCAGCACCGCCGTCAGCACCGCCAGTTCGAAGCCGACCCCGCCGGTGCCCGCCGCCGCGCTGTCGAGCACCGACGCCTTGATGGCGCCGGCCAGCGCCGCGGCCATCGCGGTGACGACGAACAGGGCGACCGGGGTACGCCGGATGTTGATGCCGGACAGGTAGGCGGCCTCGCGGTTGACACCGATGGCGAACACGTACCGCCCGCCCGGGGTCAGCGCCAGGAACGCGGCGGCGGCGGCGAGGACGAGCACGGCGAGCACCACCGGCACCGCGACGCCGGCGAACCGGGCGCCGCCCAGCCACGCGAATCCGGCGCCGAAGTTGCTCAGCGGCAGGGGGAACAGCTGCTGGTCGAGGCCGCGCACGGCGGTCAGCATGCCGAGCGTGACGATGAACGGCGACAGCCCGAGGTAGCAGCACAGGATCGCGTTGACCGCGCCGACCGCCGCGCCGGCGAGCAGCGCCCCCGCGACGCAGACCGGCAGCGACTGGTGCTGCTCGGCGGCCAGCCAGCCGGCCACCAGCCCGCCCAGCGCCAGGGTCGAGCCGACCGAGAGGTCCAGGTAGCCGCTGATGACCAGCAGGGCGAGCGGCGCCGCGACGATCGCGATGGTCGCCGCGTCGGTGGCGATCCCGCGCAGGTTGGTCTGGGTGAGAAAGCTGCCGCTACCGGCCTGGAAGACCAGGGCCATGACGACCAGTACGGGCAGCAGGGGCTGGCGCAGGGAGAGGGCGAACCCGGCGGCGGCGCGCGACCGGCCGCGTGCGGGGGCGGCCGGTGCGTCGAGCGCGGCCATCACCGCACCCCGTCCGCGTCGTGCACCATCGACAGCAGCGCGGCCTCGGTGAGCCGCGGCCCGGTCAGCTCCCGGATCACCCGCCCACCCGCCATCACCAGGCAGCGGTCGGCGAGCGCCACCACCTCCTCCGGGTCGGAGGAGGCGAACAGCACGGCCACGCCGTCGCGGTCGGCCACGTCTCGTACGGCGTGGTACAGCTCCGTCCGGGAGCCGGCGTCCACGCCCTGCGTCGGGTCGTCGAGCAGTAACACCTCGGTCCTCCGTGCCTCGTTGACCCAGCGGCCCAGCATCAGCTTCTGCTGGTTGCCGCCGGAGAATTTCGCCACCGGCAGCGCCGGCGCGAAGGGGCGTACGCCGAGCGCCCGGGCCACGCCGGTGAACAGCCGTCGCTCGGCGCGGCGGGCGCGGACCCCACCGCGAGCCAGCCGGGCGACACTGGGCAGCAGGGCGTTGTCCTGCGCGCTCAAACCCGCGAACAGGCCCTGCGCCCGGCGGTCCGCCGGGACCAGCGCGATCCCGCCGGCGAGCGCCGCCGCGGGCCGCGACGCGGTGAGCGGCCGGTCGTTCACCAGCACCGAGCCGGCGGTCCGGCGCCGGCGGCCGAACAGGGTCTCCAGCAGCCGCGTACGCCCGGAGCCGATCAGCCCGTACAGGGCGACGATCTCGCCCCGGCCGACCCGCAGGCTGACCGGGCCGAACCCGGGACCGGCGAGCCCCTCGACGGCCAGCTTGGGCGGCCCGGGCGGCGCCGCGCGGCGTGGCGCGCGGGCCGGTGCCCCGCCGGGACCGGCGATCGCGTCGACCAGCCGCTGCCGGGTGTGCCCGGACATCGGCGAGTGGTGGGTGACGCGCCCGTCGCGCAGCACGGTGACCGCGTCGGCGAGCCGCTCCACTTCGGAGAGCAGGTGGGTGATGTAGACGATGGCGAGGCCCTGGGTGCGCAGATCGTCGACCCGGGCGGCCAGCGCGTCGCTCTCGGTGCCGGAGAGCGCGGCGGTCGGCTCGTCCAGGACCAGCACCGAGGCGCTGCGGCTGAGGGCCTTCGCGATCTCGACGAGCTGCCGCTGGCCCATCGGCAGGTCGCCGACCCGGTCCCGGGGCGAGCAGGAGGCGCCGACCCGGGCGAGGAGCTCGGCCGCGACCGACTCCTGTTCCCGCTGGTGCACCAGGCCCCAGCGGGTCCACTCCTGGCCGAGGAAGATGTTCTCGGCCACGGTCAGCGGCTCCACCACGCTCAGCGTCTGGAAGATGATCGCGACGCCGGCCGAGATGGATTCGCGCGGCGTCAGCCGGGTGAACGCCGCGCCGTTGACCTCGATGGTCCCGGCGTCCGGCGGGTATGCGCCGCCGAGGCACTTGATCAGCGTGGACTTGCCGGCGCCGTTGTGGCCCAGCAGCGCGTGCACCTGGCCCGCCGCTACGTGCAGGTCCACCCCGCGCAGGGCCGGCACCCCGTCGAAGGACTTGGCCAGGCCGCTGATCCGAAGGCTCATGGCTTCGTCTTCGTGGGTGCTTGCGTCTTCGTGGGTGCCTTCGCCGATGCTTGCGTCTTCGCTGGTGCTTGCGTCTTCGCCGGTGCTCCGGCGGTGGGATTCGCGGGCTCGCTCATGCTAGGAACCCTGGGCGATCAGGTCGTCGATCTTCGCCGTGTCGGTCTTCTTGAGCAGCGTCACCGGCAGGTCCGCGCTCGGGTTGGGGGTGCCGGCGGCGACCGCGAGCGGCACGTTCACGATGGCCTCGGCGATGTCGCGGGGCGAGAGGGCGACGGAGGCCCGGTAGAACGTGCCCTGCTTGAGGGCCAGCAGCGAGGGGATCGCGCCGTCCACACCGCCGACGAAGGTCTTCGCGTCGTCGTCGGCGCGGCCGGCCTGCTGCAGCGCCTTGAAGCCGCCGTACGCTGCGGCGTCGGTCACCCCGAGGACGAGGTTGAGGTCGGGGTGCTTGGCCAGGATCGCCTTCACCTTGGACAGCCCGGTGTCCGGGTCGATGGCCTGCTCCTGAGCGACCACCTCGACGCCCGGCGCGGCCTTGGTGAACGCGTCGATCATGCCCTTGGTACGGTCGCGGCCGAGCTGGATGGTGGCGTCGGTCAGGAAGGCGATCTTGCCCTTGCCGCCGAGCGACTCGGTGGCCCACTGCGCGGCGGCGTCGCCGAGCAGCGCGCCGCTGGCGAGGAAACTGAACTGGATGTCGGCGCTCTGATTCTGCAACGATCCGCCGTAGGTGACCCAGATCAGCCCGGCGTCGAGCGCCTGCTTGGCGATCTTCTCGGTCGCCTCGAACACCATCGGGAACGACACGATCGCCGGGATCCGCTGGCCGATCCAGGCGGTGAGGCTGGAAACCTGGGTGTCGAAGACCGCCGCGTCGTTCGTGGTGATCAGCTCGACGTTGCGCTGTTTGGCCGCCGCGGTGGTCAGCTTCACGAGCGGGGCGTAGCTGGGCAGCTGGGAGAAGGGATAATCGAGGCCGATCTTGGTCAGCGCCTTCGCCGCGGCGGACGAGGAGCCCGTGCCGCTCGCGGCCGTCTCCGGGCCACTGCACGCGGCGAGGGCCGCCGCCGTCGCGGCGCCGCCGGACACGGCCAGGAAGCGCCGGCGAGACATCCGGCCGGTCAGCGGGGGCATGATGCACGTAGCTGGGTTCATGCCGAGAGCCAACCGCCGGCGCGTGGTCACGGGTATCCGTAGGAGTACCGGTTTCCCGTGTGGGCGGCACCGAGCTCCCGCGTGGCCGGCCTCGGTTTTCCGTCTGGTTGGCACCGAGCTCCCGCGTGGCGGGCCTCGGCTTTCCGTCTGGTTGGTGCTGGGTTTCCGTTCGGCGAGCGCTGGGTTTCCGGTTTGGCGGGTGCTGGTTTTCTGCTTGGTTGGTGCTGGGTTTCCGTTTGGCGGGTGCTGGTTTTCTGCCTGGTTGGTGCTGGGTTTCCGTTTGGCGGGTCTGGCTTTCTGCCTGGCCGGTGCCGGTTTCCCGGTTGGCGGGCTCCGGCTCCCTGCCCGGCTGGCATCGGCCGAGAATTTCGGGCTCAGCGGGGTTGTCCCGGGCCTACTTCGGGCCTATCGTATGGACCCAAACGCTCTGGCGTGTCCCCGCTTGTTGGAGGCCGGATGCTCACCCACCACCACGTGGCGGCCGCCACCCGGGTCGGCATGCTGACCCGCGAGCGGGACACCGCGTCGGCCTGCGGCGAGGCGCTGAGCGTCCTGGGCGAGGCCATTCCGCACGACGCCGCCACGCTGGTCGCCCTGGACCCGGCAGGCGGGGGACACATCCAACTGGCCGGGCTCGAATACACCGCCGCGACCTCCGAGTCGCTGGCGGCCGAGTTCGTCGGCACCCCCTGGTACCGCAACGTGATCGAGCAGCCGCTGCCGCCGTCGATCTCCGCCGACGCCGGGCAGTTCCGGCGCGGCTCGTTCTACGAGCAGTACGTCCGGCCGGCCGGCTACCGGGACGGCGTGACCGGCGCGCTGCGCCGCGGCGGCCGCTACGTCGGCCTGGTGCACCTGGCCAGCGCGAGCGCCGGCGTATTCGACACCGACGCCCGGCAGTTGCTCGCCGCGATGCTGCCCGCGCTGGCGGCACTCGCCGACCTCACCGAGCGGGTACGCGGGCTCGGCGCCCTGCCCGCGGAGGCGTCCGCGGCGCTGATCGGCCCGGACGGCATCGTGGACCTGCCCGACTGCGAACGGCCGCCGATGCTGGCCGACGAGGAGTTCCTGCGCCTGGTGGCGGAGTTCGCCGGCTCGGGTGGCGGTTCGCTGATGATGGTCTGGCGGGTCGGCCGAGACTGGTACCGGGTGGGCCTGAGTCGCCAGCCGCCGGCTGGCTGGCCCGGCGTGGACGTGCTGCTCGTGCAGGCCCGGGTGACCCGCCTGCCGTACGGCCTGAGCCCTCGGGAACTCGACGTGCTCACCCGGATCGCGATGGGCCAGTCCAATCAGGCCATCGCGCACGGCCTGTTCGTGTCGCCGCGCACTGTGCACACCCACATCGAGCACATCCTGCGCAAGACCGGCTGCTCGGCCCGCGCCGAGGCAGCGTCCCTCGCGATGCGGGAACACCTGCTGCGGCCTACCCCTGGGGGCGCGCTCGCCTGCTTCGTGCGGCGACACCTCGCCTAGCAAGGTAGCCACCTTGTGATCATGGTTGGAGATCGAGGGGTGAGCGATGGTGGCGTCGGCGTCGCCCTCCTGACCTGTGTGGGCCGTCCTGGTCCTGTGGGCGGTGCTGATCCGTGTGGGCGGTGCTGACCTGTGTGGGCGGTGCTGACCCGTTGACCTGGGTGGTGGGTGAGGTTGCGGATGGGTCTGATGATGGGGTGTTGATTCGGCGGGTTCGCTGGCGGTTGGCCTGATCAGAGTCTGCTGCCGGTTGACTGCCTGCCGTTGGTCGACTGCCTGCCGTTCGGCTGGGTCCTTGTTGTCGTTTCGGGTGCGGCTGCCGGCGGCGTGGATCGTCAGGACGGCGATGGCAGCCGTCGCTCAGGTCGTGTAGCGGTGCCCGGAGTGCTCCCGGGCCGGTGCGGTGTGGCTCGGTGGGTCTGGGTTTATTGGCGGCGGTGGTAGGTGTTCCGCTGGGGGCGGCGCTCGGGGTCGATGGTGAGCGGTGGGAGGAACTCGGGGTGGCCGTCGGGGCCGAGACGGACCTGCCAGCCGCTGTCGTTGTGCAGCAGGCGGTGGTGTCGGCGGCAGACAGACAAGGCAGGCGTTGGCCAGGTTGGTGGTGCCGCCGTCGGCCCAGGGGATCAGGTGGTGTCCCTCTGTCCAGCGGGCTGGTCTATCGCAATGCGGAAAGCTACAACCGTTGTCGCGCAGGATCAGGGCCCGGCGTAGAGGGCCGGTGAACAGTCGTCGCGCCCGGCCGAGGTCGAGGACTTGGCTGTCGCCGCCGAGGACGGCGGGCAGGATGCGGGCGTCGCAGGCGTAGCGTCGGGCTTCGGCTGGGCTGATCAGGGCTCCGGTGTCCAGCCGCCCAGGCTCGCCACCGCCACCGCCACCGCCACCGCCACCCTCACTGCCACTGCCACCGGTGCTGGTGCCGGTGTAGGGGTGGTGGGGTGGACCGGTGCTGGTGTGGGCGTTCGGTTGGGCAGCCCGGTCGCGGGTCTGACCGCCATCGCCACCGCCGTCGCCATCGCCATCGCCACCGCCGGTGTCTGTGGTTGGCGTGGTGTTGGTTTGCGGATCGTCGGCCTGGAGTCTGCGTGTCGCCCAGCGCTGCTCGGCCAGCGGGGACTGTCCGGTGGGCCGGCACCGCCCGGCTGGTCCGGACTGCTCGGCTGGCGCGGACTGCTCGGGCTGCTCGGCTGGCTCGGGCTGCTCAGCCGGTCCGGACCGCCTGGCTGGCCGGTATTGCCCGGCTGGCTGGGGCCGCTCGGACGTCTGGGACTGCTCGGACGTCTGGGACTGCCCAGCTGGCCCGAACTGCCCGGTGGGCCGGGACTGCTCGGCTGGCCGGTATTGTGCGACTTGCTCGGATTGCCCGGCCGTCTGGGACTGCCCGGCCGTCTGGGACTGCCCGGCCGTCTGGGACTGTCCGGTGGGCCGCGACCGCCTGGTGAGCCAGGACCGCCCGGTGAGCCGGAACTGGTCGGTCAGTGTGCTGAACGGGACCGTGACGACCACCTGGGCCGGGTCACCACCATGACCCGGCAGATCCGAGCCGTCCCGCAACGCACCAGTACACACATCCACCAACGCGTCCGC
Organism: Actinoplanes sp. ATCC 53533; assembly: GCF_003947245.1. Lineage (NCBI taxonomy): Bacteria > Bacillati > Actinomycetota > Actinomycetes > Micromonosporales > Micromonosporaceae > Actinoplanes > Actinoplanes sp. ATCC 53533. The sequence continues at coordinate 62,246 of NZ_QHHV01000223.1, forward strand.
CCGACGCTGCGCCGGGCTCCGCACCTCCGCCGGATCATGCCGGGGATGACACAACGGGTCCAGGGCCGCGGTGACAGTGGCAGCACCGCTGGTGTCGAGGTAGCCACTCAACCGGACCTGACCGTTGCCCAACGGACTGAGGGTGAACCCCCGCCTGCAATGCGCCCGGGCCTCCTGCCGGGCCAACAGATCAGCTTCACGCAGCTCGGCGACCTCCGGAGCGACATGCTCCAAGATCCGCCCACCCAATCGGCCCAAGACCACCGAATCGAACACCCCCGCCTGCTTCACCAGCACCCGCTCGGCCTCATCGGTGATCTCCCGCCCCACATCACCCGGAAGATCCGCGAGCGTGGCCGCGATGGCCGTGGCCTGCTCAGCAGCCACCACACCAGCACACACCGCGGTGTCCAACACCGGCCGCCGGTTCAAGGCCGCGGCGAGGGCCACCAACCGGGCCGCGGTGCCAGGACTGACCCGCAACCGCTGACGCAGCCACACCGSSACCGTGCTGGTCGCGGCGTCAGCCTCCGGCAGACCCCGCGCTTGCACCTGCCCAATCAGATGCGCCACCACCGCGGTCAACTGCTGCACCCCAGCCCACGCCTGCTCCAAACACCCCACCAACTCCCCGTCCGAGACCACCCAGGCCGGAGCCGTCGCACACGCGGCGGCGGCACGACGGGCTTCGGACACCAGTTCCAACACCCGACCAACTTGGCACAGACACACGACAAGACGGAGATGCCCTGTGGATAACCCCAAACCCAACACAAGAACGCAGCACCGACGACACCCAGCCGGACACACCCACCCGGATGCGACGCGATGGCTGTCGTGCCGGCGGGCGGGATGTCGACGCCGTTCCGCGACGCCGGGCGAGCTCTGGGATGCACAACGGATGGGCGATTTGAACGCCGCGCTGGACCCGGATGAGATCCGGATCCGCAGAAGGCAAGGTTGGGTGCGAGGGCGATCCACCGGTCTCCGGCGACCGGCTGTCACCTCTCGGATGAGGATGACAGCCAGCGGCTCAGGGTGTCGACGTAGGCCGCGGGAGATTCCATCGGTGGCAGGTGGCCGCCGGACGGGAAGATGTGCGAGTGCCAGTCGGGCCGGCGGGCCATCAGGGCGTCGATCATGGGTCTCTCGATGAACTGGTCGCCTTCCGCCCAGGCCAGCATCGTCGGTATCGCCAGCCGGTCGACGGCGGCCAGTACGGGCGCGCGGTTGACGTACATCGAGCGCACCGCGGAGGCGAAGGCGGTGACTCCGTCGTTGAGCCGGTCCGGATGTGCGCGCAGCTGTCCGAGTTGCTCGGCGAGGAGTTGCCGGAGTTCGGGCGAGACCCGGGTCAGGTCGATGCCGGCGTGGGTGGGCCCGCCGGTGGCGTCTGCCCGGGAGGCGAGCAGGCGTTGCTTCATGCCGATCAGCCTTGGGGCGGCCAGCTTCACGAGTGCGCGCGTGACCACGGGAGCCGTGGCGATTATTCCGGCTCCGAGCGTTCGCCAGGCCAGCCGCTGGCCCGGGGACAGGGGAGCGGGCAGGGCGGGTGCGACGAGGATGACTCGGGCTATCCGCTCGGGGTGCCGGGCTGCGAAGAGGACCGTGATCAGCCCGCCGAACGACCAGCCGTGCAGGACAATATCGCGGAGGTCGAGCGTGGTGGTCAGATCGTGCAGGAACTCGGCTGCGGCGGCGGCTTCGACCGCGGCGCGGTGCGGCGACCTGGTCTCTCCGAGCACCGCCCCGGGCAGGTCGGGGGCGATGACCGGCCCCAGCGCGGTCAGCGGTTCGATCGTGTCGAGCCAGAGCGTGGCACCGGCGGCCATCGGGTGGATCAGCAGGTGGACCGGGGCGTCGTCGGCTGCCTGCCGGCCGGCGTCCGCCCGCAGCAGATGAACGTCGGTGCCGTGGACGTAGACGCGCTCGCTGCGAATGCCCGCCCAGCGCACCGACCGGGCACCCCAGTCCTCGTAGTGCACCACCGCAGCGTACGTCGCAGTGCCGAAAAGGCCAGCCCGCCTGGTGCCCGACGGCGTGCGGTCACCGCGACCGGGAATCCCAGTCGGCGGCGGCGAGGCGGTAGAGCAGGCTGGGCTGCCCCGTGCCGTCGCGCCGGTCGCCGTCGGGGACCGCGCCGATCCGCTCCACCGCGCGCCGGGAGCGGAGGTTGCCCGGCGCCACCAGGAAGACGACGCTGTCGACGGCGCCGAAGGCATGCCGGAGCATGAGCCGCTTCAGCTCGCCGTTGCAGCTGCCGCCCCAGTGCGACCGGGCCAGGAAGGTCCAGCCGATCTCGACCTCGCGGCGCCGCGGGTCGTACCCGTGGTAGCGCGACGAACCGATGATCTCGCCGGTCGTGGCGTCGCGCACGGTGAGCGCACCGCCGGAGGCGAGGGCGTCCCGGAAGAAGCGGCGGAAGCGTTCCGGACGGTGCCGCTCGCGGTCGGGATGCTGCTCCCAGATGAGCGGGTCCGCGGCGGCGCGGAGCAGCCCGGCCAGGTCTGCCGGGCGCAGCGGCCGGGCGCCGACCAGCTCGCCCGTGAGGCTGGGTTGCGCGTCGAAGGTCACCGGCCGAACCTACCGACCGCGTCGAACCGCGGCGAGCTGCTGCTGGATCTCACCGAGGCGCACGCCCCGATCCTCGATCGCCAGATGCGACGCCGCCGAGAACGGCCCGGTGCGCGGCGCGCGCGAGATCCCGGCCCAGTCCGGCCCAGTTCGGCCCGGTCCGTCCCCCATCCGCCGAGCAGAGCTGTGGGGAAGCAGAGCGGTTGTCGGTGCCGCCTAGCCTCGGACCGGCGGGGGCGGCTCGGCCGGGTGGCACACCAGCGGCACCGAGGCGGTGTAGGAGACCTGCCCGAAGCAGGCCACCCGGGCGAGGGCCCACCACTCGGCACCGGTACGGGCAGCCGCGGACGCGGACACCGTGAAGGTCAGCGTCCCGGTCTCGCCCGCCGGCACGGTGAAGCCCTGGATCGGCGCGCCCACCGACAGTTCGTCGCCGGGGTCGCCCCAGGTGCCGTACGGGGTGATCAGCTGGGCCTCGCCGCGTACCTCGGAGCGGTTGGGGTTGGTCAGCCGCAGGCTGAGTTCGGCCCGGGTCCCGGGCGCCAGGCTGACCTTCGCCGGCTCCAGGACCGCCGCGAGGCCGGGTGGGGGCGGGCCGGCCACGGTCACCGTGACGACGTCCTCGAGGACCTGGCCCAGGTGGTCGTGGATCCGCGCGGCGAGGAAGTACCGGCCGGGCGTGGCGCCGCCGGCGTCCACGGTGAGCACGAAGTCCTGGTGATCGCCCGGCCGCAGGTCGTACCGGTCGGGGCCGGCCGGGCTGACCGACAGCCCGGCCGGCACGTCGAAATCGACCTTGCCGGCCGCCGCGACGGTCGCGGAGGCGACGGTGACGGTGACGGTCGCGGGCGCTCCGGCTGCGGGCAGGTCGACGGCGGTGGGGTGCACGTGTACGCCCATCGGGAGGTTGCCGACCGGCGCCGGGCCCTTGTTGTGCAGCCAGTAGCGGGTGTAGACCGGCTGGGCCGCCTCCGTCGCCGGGGTGCCGGTGCGCCGCTGGGGCGCCGGCCGGCCGGGCCGCGCGCCGACGGTGACCACATCGGTCGCGGCCAGCGTGACAAGCAGATCATCGCCGTCGACCGCGACCGCCGGCCCGACCGCGACCGCCGGCCCGACCGCGACCGCCGGCCCGCCTGCGACCGCCGGCCCGCCTGCGACCGCCGGCCCGCCTGCGACCGCCGGCCGCCT